>NZ_JAKJSY010000019.1:0-66408 GCF_050337445.1 Vibrio minamisatsumaniensis
TGACAATTATGTGTCTATAACAATATTTGTGGCCTTTTAAGGTGTTTTAATTTTGACTGATTCGGTTTTTTCTAAAAATCAGAGTCTAATATGAACTCAGTTCCATTTTTTGGTTTACATAAAATCAATGACTTATGAATTTTGTGAGGTTAATCTTTGAGCGATATGTTACTCACGATAAAATCAACATTTAATTCGCTGTGTAATCCATTTTGTGTCGACAGCAGAGTCATCAAAACGCTTAGTGTTGCCTAACAAGCCTTTTATTCTCGTTGCTATACTTTCATTATTGATGTACCGCAACCCTTATGACGTGGTTCTATCGTATTCAAACGGGTAATTTGAAGAACAATCTCGATTAAATCCAAGCCCCTACCGCACTCACGGTGAATAATATAGGTAATTAAAAGCAAATAATAAGGTATAGATGAGAAGTATTGAGTAGGGTTAAAGGTGGATTTGAGTGAGATAAAACCGCATATAAAGTCATCGTATAGTGCTGAGTTTATTGAGTGCGACTGACGGTTAAGTACAGCCCAATATTTTGACTAGAAGACGAGATATTTGAGATCGATAGACTTTCCGGCCGTGAATATCAAACTTGCTATGTTCGTTGGTCAATCGACACGATGTAGACGTCGATTGATGTTTCTTTTTCCTGTCATTCTTCGTAGTTGAGGTACTGAATACATAAGTCATGAAACGCTTGAGCTTGGGGAGAAATGGTACGGTCAGACAGCCTGAAGATACCAATTTGACGTTGTAAGGGCGGGTCAATTAATGGAATCCACACCAAGCGGGTTTCATTGGTTGGGAATGCCAATTTAGGTAGTGTGGTCACTCCGATACCGAGCTCCAACACTGAAAATAGCGAAGTAATGTTCTCCACAGAGTACAGAGCTTGTTCGCTGAGCATTCTTGCAGGTGTAGAATCAAGTAGGGTACACGTCCCGTTGCGAATGAAGGGTTGTTTTAACAAAGTTTGCCACTCTATTCCTTGTTGTTGAGAGGCGATAGGGTTGTCTTTGAGACACACCACTCCGATAGGATCGGACAGCAAAGGTGTGAAGTTGATGCTCTCTTTTTCTAAGTTTGAGCTATTACCCAGAGCGAGATCGACCTCTCCTGAGAGCAATTTAGCTTCGACACTTGCGGCGTTATCATCAATTAAGCTGACCTCAACATGGGGGTATTGCTCACAAAATGCGCCTAGAACACTCGGAATCAGTTTCGCCGCTACCGACGGCACGCTTGCGATTCGAACCCGTCCTTGTTGACCAGCTGCTGCTGCGCGCAGATCATTATCTAATGCTTCGTAAACATTCAAGAATTGAGTGATTTTTGGAAGGCATATTTCTCCAAACGGCGTCAATGTCGATTTGTTACCTGTTTCAAATAGCCGCTGTCCGAGTATTTTTTCCAGCTCTTTTATTGAGGTTGAAAGCGCCGCCTGCGATCGATTTGCTCGGTGAGATGCCGATCTAAATCCACCTTCTTCGACCACCCAAACAAAATGCTTCAACTGTTGTAGCTTAATTGTCATGGCACTGATCCTTCTGTAGCCCTTGATCTACCTTACTTTTTGCAAGGTGATAGGTTTTTCTTATCAAATGCACAAAATTTACCGTTAGATTTATCATGCGTCAAGGTTCAGTATTTAACCACATCGAAACATAGTTGTTACAAAGTTGGGCAAAATCGTGAACGCACAAATTAAAAAACACCCAGTTAAAACCGAGCTTTTTGCTTCTAAAGCACCTTTAGAGTGGGCGATTGTTAACAACGGCACGATATATACCGCGCAGATTCCAATTGATGAGACGGGGGCTGTAGTAGAGGGCGGTATTGAAGCGCAAACGCGTCAGGTTTTTAACAACCTGGCTCATACGTTGGAGTGTGCAGGTGAATCTATGGATTCAGTGCTGCAAGTGCTGATTTACGTGACAGACCGTGAATACCTAAAAACGGTAAACAGCGTATACGGAGAGTACTTCAATGCACCCTATCCAAACCGTGCGGCAGTGGTCGTTGCAGGGTTAGCAAGAGAAGAAATGTTGGTCGAATTCGTGGTTTATGCATCGGTCGCTCACCCTGAATTGTGATCCTTTGAATACAAGATTTACTCGTTACGTTCGTTAAGAATTAACACCTTATTAATGCATGAGATGGTTGCCAGACTCAACCTCAGCCAAACCTTTACAAGGACACAATAATGACTCAATTACAGAATGTTCAACCAGAGAGTGCACTTTACATAGGCGGTGAATGGCAATCAGGTATCAGCATCGTTGCGAACATTAACCCATCCGATATCTCTGAAAACATTGGTGACTTTGCTCAAGCCAGTACAGAGCAAGTTAAGCAAGCGATTTCAGCGGCCAAGCACGCTCAGCCTGAGTGGGAAAAAACGCCGATTGAACGCAAACAAGCGGTACTTCAAGCAATTGGTGATGAGCTGATTGCACGTTGCGATGAGCTAGGAAGGTTGCTTTCTCGTGAAGAAGGTAAGCCTTTTGCTGAAGGTCGTGGCGAAATTTACCGTGCAGGTCAGTTCTTCCAATACTTTGCAGCGGAAGTACTTCGTCAAATAGGCGATAACGCGGAATCGGTACGCCCCGGCGTTTCGGTTGAGGTGACTCGTGAGGCGGTCGGTGTTATCGGCATTATCTCTCCTTGGAATTTCCCAACGGCAACGGCGGCTTGGAAAATCGCTCCAGCACTGGCTTTCGGTAACAGCGTTATCTGGAAACCGGCAAACCTTACTCCCGCTAGTGCGGTGGCACTTACAGAGATCATCCACCGTCAAGGTATCCCAGCCGGCACGTTTAACCTTGTGCTTGGCAGCGGATCCACTGTCGGTGATGCGTTGATCAACGCTAAAGATGTGAACGGGGTGAGCTTTACAGGCTCTGTTGATACCGGCCGTATGGTAGCCGCTGCTACAGCGCCAAACTTCGTTCGCTGCCAATTAGAAATGGGCAGTAAGAATGCACTGGTGATTGCAGATGATGCAGATATCCAAACCGCCGTTGATGCCACGATCGCCGGTTCGTTTTCAGGTGCGGGTCAAAAATGTACTGCATCTTCTCGTCTTGTGGTTATGGATGGCATTCATGACCAATACGTTGACGCACTGATCAAACGTATGAGCGAGCTTAAAGTAGGGCACGCATTGGAAGACGGTGTGTTCATGGGCCCAGTCGTTGATGGCAATCAACTTGAAGCAAACCTAAGTTGGGTTGAGAAAGCGCGTCAAAGCGGTGGTGAGCTGGCATTCGGTGGCGAACGCTTGAGCATGCAACACGAAGGTTTCTACATGTCTCCAACGCTGTTCTTGAACACGAAGAACGATTGGGAAGTGAACCAAGAAGAGGTGTTTGCACCCATGGCCAGTGTGATTCGTGTGGCTGATTTAGAGGAAGCTATCGCGACGACCAACGATACTCGCTTTGGTCTAACGGGGGGCATCATCACTCAAAGCTTGCGTGCGAGCGCCATGTTCAAGCAACAAGCGCAGACAGGTTGTGTGATGGTGAACCTACCGACAGCGGGCACGGATTACCATGTACCGTTTGGTGGTCGTAAAGAGTCGAGCTTCGGCCCTCGTGAGCAAGGTCAGTACGCGAAAGAGTTCTACACGGTAGTCAAGACGGCTTACCAACGTCCTTATTAATTAGCTTTTTGCGAATAAGAATTGGCCTGAATCTCAGAGTCAGGCCAACATTCAAACCTAACGCAGTAAATGACATTTAACCTGTGATTTCACTCATTGTTGAAAGCATGTTACTGAGCGTTTTTTCAACAATGAGCCAGAACATTGAGCTTTCGATAGGAGTGGTTATGTACCAGCAACGGATTGTTATAGATGGATTGCAGTATTGCAATTGGAACCGAGAGTATTTCCAAACATTAAAGGCAAGCGGCATTACCGCCGTTCATGCGACAGCCGTTTACCACGAGACCGCTCGTGAAACGTTATCTCGCTTTGCTGAGTGGAATGTAAGATTTGAGCAAAATGCAGACATTATCATGCCGATTCATTCGATGGCTGATGTTGAGATTGCAAAAACGACAGGCAAAGTCGGCATTTTCCTTGGCGCTCAAAACTGTTCACCAATCGATGATGAGATTGGTCTTATCGAAGTGATGCGTCAACAAGGTCTTTTGATCATGCAACTGACGTACAACAACCAAAGCTTACTTGCCACGGGCTGTTATGAGGAGCACGACGCCGGCATTACGCGTTTTGGTAAGCAAGCCATCGAAGAGATGAACCGAGTCGGCATGATCATCGATATGTCTCACAGCGCCGAGCGTTCTACGCTAGAGGCGATTGATCTCTCTTCTCGTCCTATTTGTATTAGTCACGCAAATCCAACGTTTGCTCATGATGCACGACGAAACAAATCCAACGATGTGATTAAAGCTCTAACTGCACGCGGTGGATTAATCGGCTTCAGCTTATATCCCTTCCATCTACCCAACGGCAGCCAATGTACGTTGGAAGACTTCTGCCAAATGGTTGCGACGACCGCTGATATGGTGGGTGTTGAACACTTGGGACTGGGGAGTGATCTGTGTTTGAACCAACCTCAAACCGTTCTTGAGTGGATGCGAAATGGTCGTTGGTCCAAAGCCATGGACTACGGTGAAGGTTCTGCGAACAACTCTGGTTGGCCAGATGCCTTGCCCTGGTTCAGTGGTAGTTCTGGCATGGAAAATATTTATAACGGATTGATGTGTCATGGCTTCAGCGAGTCTGAAGCTGGGCAAGTATTAGGAGAAAACTGGTTTAACTTCTTGAAAGATGGCTTAGCGCCTCAAAGGAAGAGTTAAGCGCTTTTGGCAAGTAATCCTCAAATTGGCAGCCTGTTAACCGACGTTCATTTAGCCAGTACTGCTAACCCATTTCATTATTCAAAAGGAATAACCGTCTATTTTGTAATGCAACAACCCAAACATGGATGAGCCTGCCCAATACAAAAATAACAGGGCAGGTGTTAAATACACCGCTTGTGGTCATCATTTTAATGGCGACTGCAATGAAACCTCTGGAGTCAGAGTATGTCTGATTTAGCCACTAACGTGAAATCTTCAAAAGTAAACACAACAAGCGATACAAAAAATAACGCAACACTGCCTGAGTCAACCTCAGATAAATTAGGACTGAGAAACCCAGCATTATGGTACAGCGGTGGCTTTATTGCTCTGTTCGTCATACTGGCTCTGTTTGATGGTGAGCTGTTATCAAGTCTTGTCAATACGGGGTTTGCCTGGTCTGTAAAAGTGTTTGGGCCTTACTGGCAAGTGCTTCTTCTTTTGACTTTTTTTATTGGTCTTGGCCTGGCGGCAGGACGAACTGGAAAGGTTATTCTCGGTGGTCTCGCGAAACCAGAAATGGATGGCTTTCGTTGGATGGCGATCATCTTCTGTACGTTACTTGCAGGCGGCGGTGTTTTTTGGGCCGCGGCAGAACCCATCGCACATTATGTTAGCCCTCCACCTTTGTATGGCGTGCAAGAAAATGCACAGCAAGGGGCGGTGAATGCGTTATCACAATCATTCATGCACTGGGGGTTCTTAGCATGGGCGATTGTCGGCAGTTTAACGTCTATCGTCGTGATGCACCTGCACTACGATAAAGGCTTACCGCTTAAACCTCGCATCTTACTGTACCCCGTGCTGGGTGAGAGAGCACTGAAAGGCCATACCGGTGCGCTGATTGATGCATGTTGTATTGTCGCGGTAGCAGCGGGCACCATTGGTCCGATTGGGTTCTTGGGCTTGCAGGTGAGCTACGCACTGAATGCATTGTTTGATATTCCAGATGGTTTTACAACGCAACTGATCATCATCTTGTTCGCTATCGTTCTTTACACGCTTTCCGCTCTGAGTGGATTAAACCGTGGAATGCAAATGCTAAGTCGTTACAACGTTATTTTGGCAATGGCATTGATGATTTACATACTGATCTTTGGCCCAACCAACTTTATCTTCAATGGCTACATCCAAGGTGTTGGTAGCATGATTGATAACTTCATTCCCATGGCGACTTATCGTGGCGACGAAGGTTGGTTGAGCTGGTGGACCGTGTTCTTCTGGGGGTGGTTCCTGGGTTATGGCCCAATGATGGCAATCTTTATTGCACGAATTTCACGTGGTCGCAGCATTCGTCAATTGGTATCCACCATCAGTATTGTTGCTCCGTTTGTGACGTGTTTCTGGTTCACGGTTGTTGGTGGTTCAGGGCTAGCATTTGAAATTGCAGACCCCGGTAGTGTCAGTAAAGCATTTGAAGGTTTTAATTTACCGGGCGCGATACTCGCAGTGACTCAGCAGCTACCAATGCCAATGGTAACGTCGATTTTGTTCTTGGTTCTGACGACGATTTTTATCGTAACAACCGGGGATTCCATGACGTACACGATCAGTGTTGTGGTGAGTGGTGAGACAGAGCCTAATGCCATTATTCGTACTTTTTGGGGAGTAATGATGGGAGTCACAGCTTTGATACTGATTTCACTCGGCTCTGGCGGTATTTCTGCACTGCAATCTTTCATTGTTATCACTGCGGTACCCGTTTCCTTAATTTTACTGCCGTCGCTTTGGAATGCGCCGCAAATCGCTATCAAAATGGCAAAGGAACAGGGGCTTTAACTCATTCCGACGAAGAAGAATCAATCAACCTTCGACAGAGGGCTGATGGGACATTCCGAAAGGAAAACGAAATCGTACTGGTGAAAATACATCGGACGATAAGTATTTAGTCAAAGAGTAAGGCATGTGTTCGATTGCCTTTATCAATATCCAAAACGTGAAAGCTAACCAGCATTAATCATTGAATGCCTCAAATGACAGCATCGAACGGTTCTGAATGGCTAGCTAAATCCTAACAAAGGTGGTCAGCAAAATGGATGCACATCGTTCTACCTACACTGAATCAGCACTGCGTGACGCGGCCGTTGTCATGGCTCCAGAAAGGCTAGGTGCTATGCACCAGACGCGTATCAGTTTCGTAAGAACCTTGATTCGTAAAATGGCGCAACAGCAATGGAGAGTAACCAAGTCTGAGTGGCAACTAAACCCTCAAGGTTTTGGTCACGTTATCTACAAGCTAGAGACACCAAACCATGTTTATCATTTAGTGGTTTTCTGCGATGAGATCGCGGATGACGAGCGAAACGACCGCGTTATTGCCGAAAAGTGGGACGTAACATTTGCACTAGTTCTGGGCGAGGTTGATGTTGCTTTACTTGAGCGGCTTCGTGCGAACGTCCCGCTTCAAGAAGCCGGCCGTAATCCCAACAATGTGTTGGTTCTGGCTCGGGCAAACAAAAGTGTTCGTGTGTTTGAGCATATCGTTCATTATTTGGCGAAAGGTGTTCAACCAACGACGGAGGAACTCGCGGAAGTCGGGTATATCCTTCGAACAACAGCGGTCTACGGTAACGGCAAGTTTGGGATTGCTGACTTTAAAATCTTAGAGAACAATCCAGACTTTAATCAGTCATTTGGTGCTCAGATGTGTGCGGTGTACATGCTGCGTGAGTTCAGCCTAGACTGGGTCCATTACCTCGCACAGCAACAAGGTGGTGAACAAGCCATTACCTTGCACAGAGGGTTGCAGCGCTACTTAGGGGTCGGCAACGCGACAGGATTAGGTATGGCGCCATACTTGATCAATCACCCAAGTATTGTTGATCAATGGATGACAACGCGTGAACTCGCATTGGCTGAAGTACTCGCGAGTCCAACGGATAGCGCTTTAATCGAACCACTACGCGTTTTGATAAATAGAGCTATTTCCCATTTAGAACAAGTGGTTACCATCAATGAAAACCAGCAAGCATTGAATAGAACTGCGGTTGCTGAACTGCAACACGTAGAACAATCTTTAGACGCTTCGGTGAGCCTATATGACACATGGGCGCAGGTGATTGAACAATCTAAACACATGAGTATGGAAAGCCAAGAAGTCCTTCTTTCATGCCTGATGGAACTGTACCCAGAATTGGTGGATGCCCATCAAGACCAAATGAATTGTAGCGAAACGCTGTCGCTTCCTAGTGGTAAGAAAATTCAGGACCTCTTGATTATATTAGAAGAAAAGTACCGTTGGGCGATCGCTACCGATTTTACGAAAGCAGAGAACAACTACTGGTTCTGGTATCGCTCTCAAGATAAAGAGGAGCCGAGGCTCGGAATACGAGGTGAAGAGCTGGGTGAAGAGCGTGAACTGCCGTTAGATATTGGACGTCAAGCATACCGTTTATACCACAGCTTATTGCAATTCGCGCCGCAGCTTTCATTGGCAGAGTTTCTTGTTAAGCAGCCACAACACCGTGCGATAGCACGACGAGTCTGGACCCTTGGTAATAAAGCGATGGGTGATATTCAAATGAATGTGCTGCACAAAGAAGCGCTACCGATGCATTTACTGCGTTGTAAGTTAGCGATGTTTGGTGCGACTAAGTTTGATCCCCGATCAGACCGCTGGGTGCGAGTGACGTTTTTCCAAGGGGCGCCATTGCTTGATGAAATTCATCAGGATGAATGGGTCTTCCCATTACTGCCGAGTGAATCGGAACTGTCTGATTCGCAAAATGTGCCTACTCGCAGTACATCAATAGAAAGCCAACATGGAGGTAAGTCGTTATGATCGTTTCTCACAATGAGCTGGTAGCGGCCGTCAATAAAGCTTTTTTGGGTATGCGTCGAACATGTGGTGAAGCCGATGTAATAGCAAATATGGTCGCAGATTTACAAATGGTTGGATTGGATGGTGTTCGTCATTTTAACAATGCGAGTCACTTTATCGGATTAGAGTGCGATTGCCCAGTGGACATTCATATGACCAGTAACAATACCGTGGAAGTTGACCTCAACATGGCGAGTTTGGCATGCCACCTTCCTGTAGTGATGGATTATGCGATTGAAAAAATGGTGGGTGAAAAAGCACTAAAGATAGAGTTATATAACTGCCACAACCGTTGGCTAGCGTACAGCGAGCTAGTGAAATTAGCCGCGAAAGGTATCGCATGTACCGCTCGTTGGAATAATGGGTCTAACCCGAAAAGCACGTTATATATTCTTAACCGTGGTTGTGTCGCGCCAGAACTATTTTTATCTGATTTACCACCAGCATCAGACGAACATATTCACGATATGACCATTGAATTTTCTGTGCAAAATTTCGATGTTGAGCGTTTATCAGATGGGTACCCAATACATATTACTTCTGAGTCTTTGTTTAAGACTCAAGAGCATGCATGGTGTGACGGTATTGTCGTTGATGATGCCGAATGGGCGACACTAAAAGAAGCCGCCAGCGCAATTCTGGTTGAAAATAGCCAACGTTCGATTCAGGGTGCGGGTGAACTGACAACTTCATAGCTTGTGTATCAATAGCACTATCGCTAACAGAATAAACCAAAGAGCTTAACGTATCCTCACCTCGTTAAGTTCTTTTTTTCGTTATCCTTTTGCGCTAATAATAGACCACGTTGTAAACCTTCTGTTTTGGAATCGGTTGTTGTCCATATAGAGCGAAGTGGGCGGTTTAACGCAGTACTGTCACATTCAGGTTCAACAAACGGTTTCATTTATATCCGACTATGCGTATCTTGCTCATGATAGGTGCCAAAGGGCGCCATTTTTATTCATACCAATGACTTTAGAATCAGATAAAAAGGAATGAAGCGTGCAAGCTAACTTTATTGATGGAACTACCCTGTATCGTCAGCACTCTTTTGAGTTGCCACTCGACTATCAAGCAAAAGATGGACAACAGATCCAAGTTTTCGCTCGTGAACTGGTTGATCTCGCTAAAGATGCGCAAGAATTGCCGTGGCTGATCTATTTTCAGGGCGGCCCTGGCTTTCCTTCTCCACGAGTGAGCGGTCAATCGGGTTGGCTCAAACGTGCATTACAAAACTACCGTGTTCTGCTTCTCGATCAGCGTGGAACAGGCAATAGCACGGTGATCAGTCATGAAACGTTGGCGCCTCTCTCTCCAGAGCAACAAGTCGAGTACTTGACGCATTTCAGAGCCGATAATATCGTTCGAGACGCTGAAGCTATTCGTGAAAAGTTTGGTATTAAACAATGGTCGACGATTGGCCAAAGCTTTGGTGGTTTCTGCACTTTGAGCTATTTATCCCTGTTCCCACAGAGCTTACAACGTTGTTATGTCACCGGAGGGATACCTTCTATTGAGCGGGAAGCTGACGATGTTTATCGTGCAACTTATAAGCGTGTAGAAGAGAAAAACAGAGCGTTTTTTGCTCAGTTCCCACAAGCGCAAGCGATGTGTCGCGAGATCGCTGATTACTTGCTTAATAACGATGTAAGACTACCAAATGGTCAGGTGTTCACGGTTGAACAGTTCCAGCTTATTGGTATTAACCTGGGGGGCGGTGAAGCAAACCTGCCGATGTATTTCACACTGGAAAGTGCCTTTGTTGACGTGAACGGTCACAGACAGTTGAGCTACAGTTTCTTGAATCAAATGCAGCAAGAGCAGGGGTACTTAACTAACCCAATTTACGCGATCTTGCATGAATCGATTTACTGCCAAGGTACCGCCTCTAACTGGTCTGCACATCGAGTTCGTCAGCAGTTTCCACACTTCAACTACCAATCGGGTAGTGAGTTTTGGTTTACTGGGGAAATGGTATACCCATGGATGTTCGAGCAACTAGAAACCTTGAAGCCATTACGCGAAGCGGCCAATCGATTAGCTGAGAAATCGGATTGGGGCACTTTGTACAAGGCAGAACAGCTGAGTAAGAATACCGTTCCGATGGCGTGTGCGGTTTACGCAGACGACATGTACGTCGAGCTGGATTACAGCCGCGAAACGCTTGCTAATATTCCAAACTCTAAAGCATGGATTACCAACGAGTATGAACATAATGGTTTGAGAGTCGATGGTGAAAGAATTGTCGATAAGCTAATGACTATGGTGCAAGCGCTCGAGAATATTCCTAAATAGACTTGCGTGAGTATCGATGCCTTGGCTTCATGACGGGATTGTTGCTCAATGATAAAAGCTTTGTCCTACGACTCAATAACAAAACGCTGCATCCTTGCAGCGTTTTTATTAGGTCATCAAACCGTTCGATTGAAGGAGCTAGGAGGGGTAGCCCTTAAATTATTAAGGTTGGATGACGATATCTTGATCTTCTGTTGTCGCTAAACTGGCGCGTTTTTGTTTGATAAGTTGTGCCGCATAAGAGGGTGTCACAGCTTGAATCTCGCCTTTTGAACGAACAGTTAACGCTTCCCACGCATGGTCACGGTATTTGCCCGTTTGGGTATATTGAATAAGTACTCTCATGATTCTTCCATCTAACGGTGGTAAACGTATTATTAACACTAGCGGCTTTGCTTTCGTTGTACACCTGTTAAATACGAAAGATAAGATTAACCAAATGAGAAAACGCGTCATTGGAAAGGAATAGATGCTACACAATTAACTCCTCTTCAATTCCAAGGTGGCTGGTTTTGAAGATAATACAGTAACAAACAGACTGAAATATGCATTCAGAAGGGAAATGACGACATGTAAATTTAAGTTAAAGATGAGGAATGTTGAGGGGACACATAATTGGCCCCCCTTATTTGCGACAAAACCTTATAATTTCCTACCTATCATTATTTAATAGATAGGAAATTATTAACGTAATTAATTATTTAAAATCAATTTGTTGAGATAAGGTCGTTCTAGAATCCAAGCAAGTGTTTTCTACACAATTCCAATTTCTTGGGGGAGAGATGGAAATTTTTTCAGATAGTGAACGGTCATCATTAAAACTTAAGGCCAAGCCACTAAGCCGATTAATGAATTTTACATGACCCGTTTCGGTTTCCGAATTATCCTGTTGGACAGATTTGTCTTTCAATATAATCCACTGACTTGCTACGCAGTCTTTTGAATCTTTATCCCGAGAGCACACATCAGCCGTTAAATCTACTTTAGTCCCCCATTTACGGTAGTCGTCAATATTAGCTTTAGAAGTCGGTGCTACAGATAGATACCTTTGCGTGCTAGGGTCTAATAGAAGACCTTCCTCAACATTGATTAATCGAACGTATCCATCACCAGAGTAGTGGATCATCCAACGATTTCCTCTACCAGCCGTTTGTTCAGAGTTTGTGATTTCTAACGCCTTATGAACGATATTCCAATATAAATACTCGTTGTTTCCATTTCTCAAGTATGGAAGGTAATGACCATGAACACTGTTTGTTGGGTCGTTCAGAGTGATTGGTAAAGATTCTGATACGGAGTTATTTGAACAAGAATAATAACAATTTGAGGTAAATTCTTTTCCAGTGATGAAGTCATTGATTGCAGGATACTTTGTATCCATCATAAATCGGTACCAAGATCGAGAGATATATCCTTGGGAAGTTGCTAGTAAAGTCCACTTTTGAGACGATAAATTATCTGTAGCATACACGGATAAGGGGGCTGTCTGACCATTCTGAGGTCCACTACTATGCTCTGGTGTACCAATGTATTTGTTTAAGTAAGCATTCCATGAAACATTCATTACACGCAATGGAGAGTTTACAAGCTGTCTGTTCGTACGCATAGTAACAGCGTTTCCGGCGTTGTTAGGAGAGTACTCTACTGGGTAGTAACCTGTTGTCGATAACTCCGTAGGTACGATGTTACTGTCTGGCTTGGTGTTACCAAGTGAAAGATCAGCACCATCGTCCATTTTTAGCCACTGACCTCGATAATATTTAGCCCAACTACTTGGTGCCATTTTTTTAGAAATAGGGGCTCGCATCACATGTTCTTGCATGAATGAGCTAAACCCACTTGTAGCATCACCATTTTGAGTGTTTTGTACTCGACTAGTATAGAAAACATAAAAATAGCCAGTTGAATAGTCGATAAATAACCGCGGATCTCCCCCCCCATAATCGTATGTTTGAGCATGGGGATCATAATTGTGAGGCTGTTCTGCAGGGAGTTGTCGATAATCACGCATACCAAACTGTGAGGTTGCTAATGTTTTTGTAATGCGCCAATGTCTCCCTTTGTCCGTAGATTCAGCCAGTTCGATGGCATCTTGGCGCGGCATTAGTCCAAATATTTCATCGTGAATCAGACCATACCAATTCCCAGTGTCAGGGTCGACCCACACACTCATTAAACCGCAAAAATTATTATAAGGGTAAGTGTTCGTATTGGTATTTCCTTTGGGTTGAATGGTCTGCATTAATGGAGAGTTGTTACAAAGTGGTACGGTGTTTTGTACAGTAGCTCTGTCTAATATTGTTTGGAATTGAGATGCGTATTTTCGATTTACGTCATAGAAATCACTAGCTGAAAAAAAACGCCAAGCATGTTCATAATCATTAGGGCTATAGGTTGAATATTGTGAGAAAGTGTCGTGATAATAATACTTCCCGTTTTCATCAACAAATGAGAATCCAGGAGAGTCGTTGACTATGTTTAGAGGGGTAGGCGTATCGATCGATACCGTGGGTTTGGCTTGGAGTTGCAAAGAGACAAGCCCTAAAAGTAATGATAGCGTACTGCTAAATATTTTATTCTTTTGTTTCATTTTTCTAGCTCCATATCAAAGACTCCACTTTTAAAGTGGAGTCAACGAATGTTTGGTTATAGACATGTAATTCTGTCTTTATAATTCCACAAATTATCTCGGTTAATCTGCTCAGCGTTTTCAGAATTCACAGAACGCCAAACATTGGGAGAAACTCCTCTTGTAACGAGCTCTTTGATGCACTCGCCCGTCATAGTATTCAATAAAGTAAAACCGATGACAGAAGAGATGGAGCCCGTTGAAAAGTCATGATTAGGGACCTCGATCGTGGCATCCCCAGCCACGCCTCCCATATCAAGAACGACGTCGCAAACATCGCACAGTTTGTTGCCCGAATCATGACGAGAAGATACCGCCTCCGTGAATGCCATTGATGTCAATCCAATCACTTTTAGGCCTCGTTTTTTGGCTTCAATCGCAAACTCAATCGGAACAGCGTTGCGTCCAGAGGTTGAAACGACAATTAACACATCACCACTACGAATGTCTTTCTCCGCATTTAATGCGATGCTTGCTAAGCCATGTTGCCGCTCTGAGAATGTACTCATAGGAGCATACGGATACAGAGCAAGGGTAGGTGGAAGAATGGCATTAATTTGTACCAAACCTCCGGCTCTGAACCACATCTCATGGGCAAACATTTGTGAATGTCCGCAACCAGTCACATGAATGAGACCGTCATTTTCGATAGTGTCAGCCATTAATTGAGCACCTTTGGAAATCGCATCTTGCTGATTGGATGCAATGTCCAAATGGTGAAGCAGGCCGTTTAGATATTCTTTATACATGTTCCCTCCTTATAGGCAGCTGACGCGACCTTTCATTGATTTAATATGTTCTTTGTTAATCGCGTCACCTTTATCGAGGTTTGAACTGACCCACACTTTGGGAGTGATCCCCTCTTTACCTAATGAACAAATCGCTTGTGTTACGAGAGACTGAAGTACTGAAAAACCGACCACGGATGATGCGGGACAACATTTCTCGTCAACGCCCTCAATATCGAGTACCGCGTCTCCGTAAGGAATATGGAGATCGACAACGACATCGGCAATATCATTTAAAAATTGACCGCTGGAATGCTTTGGAGTCGTACGCTTACTAAACTCGAGAGATTGTAAGGCAATAACTTTAAGTCCTTTCTTTTTAGCAGCAATAGCAATATCAATCGTAGGGATTGTTCGACCAGCAATAGAAGCTAAAACGATACAGTCATGTTGATTGACATGTTGGTCATCAAAGATTTTGGTCCCGACACCTTCTATCTCATAGATATGGTCCGACGCGAATTGCGTTCTAGGCCCAGTGGCAAATAGGTGGGGAAGCAGTGGATTGATTGGAACCAGGCCTCCTGCACGATAAAATGCCTCCATCGCGTAGAACTGACAGTGTCCACCAGAGACATGAATCAACCCGTCTCGTTTTAACGTCTCTGCCATAATGCCCGCTGCTTTTTCTATGTTTTGACTCTCCTCATTAATTATTGTCTTGAGGATTGCTTTGCAATTATTGATATATTCAAACATTTTTTTTCCTTTTAGAGCACGCCTAAGTAGTGAAGTACAATGGATCCGATAATCATAATGAGCATGACTTTAACTGGTGAAATGCCGCGCATAATGAGCTTATAACAACCAATCACCACAATGAGCGGTAAGATATTGGGCATGATTTTGTCGAGCACATCTTGTTGAATATTGAGTACCGATCCAGTTAATGGAATTTCCAGCCCAAGTTTGACGCGTACGAATGATGCGGTTAATGCGCCAACTACGGTTAATCCGACGATAGTGGCCCCACGACTGAATGCTTTGCTTTGTTGTTGAAGCATCGCCAATGCATTGAGTCCCAGTTTGTAACCGTAGTGGAAGAGTGGGATATAAATTGAGAATCGAATGATGTTAAACATTAACAGAAATATGAGCGGCGCTATCGCTACTTTACTAAGTGCTAATGAAGCCGCAATAGAGGCGGTGATAGGTAGAACGGTTAACTGAGCCATAGCATCACCAATTCCCCCAATTGGTCCCATCGCAGCAACTTTAAATGAACGGATGGTTTCCAGTGGTTGTTTACCTTTCTCCATGGCAAGAATCACGCCCATCATAAAGGTGACGAGCCACGGTGAAGTATTAAAAAACTCGTTGTGTAGTTTTAATGACGCAGAAAGGTCGGTTTTGTTTTTGTGGATTCGTTTTAGTGCGGGAATCATGGCATATAGAAAACCACTGGATTGCATGCGTTGATAATTAAACGATGCTTGCACCCATAACATTCTCAACCAGGACTGACGCATCAATTTGGCGTCCAGGTTCGCATTGGTATCTTGATCGACGTATTCTTCGATGTTTGCGTTATTCTTAGCCATATTAAATTCCATCTTCTAAGTTATCATCAGAGTTGCGAGGAACGGCGTTGTCGCTATCTTTCGAGTTGAAATAGTCGACAATTGCCACAGAAAAAGCGAGTAGGGCGACGGCAATGATTGGAAGTTTTAAGAAGGTTGCTAAAACAAAACCAATGATATAGAAAGGAGTAAAACGTTTTTCCTTTAACATCATTTTTAACAGCATCGAAAAACCTAGCGCAGGCATCATCGCACCAGCGATGCTCAATCCATCGATGATATCTTTAGGGACGCTTTCAACGATTGATTTTGCAACGACATCACCAAAATAGGTTGGGACGAACGTACAAATAAAGAATGTAAGAAAATAAGTGGCTAATCCTAGGTAGTTAACTTTCTCAATACCTTTGATGTCACATTTTTCCGCCATCTTATCGACCTTAGGCATAAAGGTCGCAAAGGTTGTAAATTGAATTACGGTTAGCTGTTGCATCAATATTGCAAAGGGAATTGCGACGCCGACGACAGCAGTGGGAGACAGTCCAGATTGAATACCAAACACCACACCTACAGCGGAACCGATGGTAACATTTGGTGGTTGAGCACCAGCAAGTGGCATTAAACCTAACCAGGCTAGCTCTAGCGTTGCGCCAATCTCTAGACCTGTTTGCATATCTCCCATCAGGAAGCCTACTACGGTCCCAGTTACAATTGGGCGGCCGAACATGAGGCCAGAACCATAATAATCTACGCCGGCTAGACCAACCCACACTGAGATTGCTAATACAGTCAATATATCCATAATACAGTTACCTCCTAAATAAAGTCTCGAATATCAATAGGTACATCAGAAGGATTCCGTTGTATCGTACACTCAACGCCTAAATCGATAAGTTGTCGAAACGTATTCAGATCATCTTCACTCACCGAAACAGTGTCGTGGATTTGCTTCTTCCCTTCCTTGTAATGCATATTGCCAATGTTAATTTTGAAAATTGGCACCTTGCCTTTCACCAACGCTAGTGCGTCTTGCGGAGAACGAATAAGAATGAAGATCTTTTGCTTGTCACTTGCCTTATGGATGATATTGATGGTTTTTTCTAATGTGAAAAATCGAGTATCAAATTCACCGGCCGACATTTTGGCAAGTGCTTGTTGTGCAGGATCATTTGCTACGTCATCATTGGCAAACAAAATGAGGTTACAACCAGAATGTGGTCCATGGCCAACCGAAATTTGGCCATGTAACCCACGTTCATCTATTCTTGTGTAAACGATATTGGGCATAATTTATCCTTAATTATTTAATGAATAGTTTGTTTTCGGATCCGCAAACACGGATTTTGTGTTTTACTACTTCTTTCATTGCTTTCATCCCTGCAACCATATAATGGCGAGGATCGGTAGCGTCAGGGTGCTCAACAAAATATTCTTTGATGGCGTGAGAGAATGGGTATTTGAGATCAGTGGCTATGTTTACTTTAGCGACCCCCATTTTTATGGCTTCCTTGACCAATTCATCGGGTACATCAGAGGCACCATGAAGCACGAGTGGAATGTCAACGGAGGCTCGAATTTTTTGTAATCGTTCAAAGTCCAATTTTGGCGTCGCTTTGTAGGTGCCATGTGCTGTACCGATAGCAACGGCGAGAGAGTCAATACCGGTTTTTTCGACAAATTCGGCAGCTTGAGCTGGGTCCGTTAACATTGCATCAAGGTCGCTGACCGATTTTTCGTCTTCGATACCCGCTAAAGCTCCGAGTTCAGCCTCCACTGATACATCGTGAGCATGGGCAAACTGGACAACCTTTGACACCATATGAATGTTTTGCTCGAAATCTAAGTGCGACGCATCAATCATGACACTTCGGACGCCGACCCCAATTTTGGAAAAGATATCGTGTGGATCTTCGTGATGATCGAGGTGTAATGCGATAGGCATGTTGTGTAGGGCACTGTACTCTTCTACCATCGCAGCAAAAACACTGATCGGTGCGTGCTTAAACGTACCCGGTGTCCCTGCAATAATTACCGGAGAACACAACTCTCTCGCAGCGTCTAAGATGGTTTGTAAGGTTTCAAGATTGTGAATATTGAATGCAGGGACGGCATAGCCATGTCGTTGTGCATGTGCTAATAGATATTTTGTAGAAACTAATTTCATGGTCTTACTACCTATTTAGTAAATGGGAAAATTGTCACACCTTGAACCACGCGATTTACTTCGCCTGTAAGGCATGGGGTGTCTGGAAGAATGTGCTCATGGATGGATTTTTCGAGTGCCACAAGTTGAGCGAATACTAGATAGGGAAAAGCAAGGAGGTCGCTTGAAATAGCCCCAATGTCAATTTTCGCTGTGTAGCCGATACCGTCGTTGATGATTTCTTTATACACATCCTTGTCGTATTGAACGGTATAGGATTCTTTTGAAAACAGACTGATGATGTACGTGTTTGGTGTAATAAAAGACTTTGGTCCATGACGATAAGCCAGTGGAGAATCAAATTGGCAAGCAACTTTACCTGCGGTTAGCTCCAGCATTTTTAAAGAAGCTTCCTGAGCAATAGATTTTAGTGCTCCCGAACCCAAATACACAATTCGGTCAAAGTGTTGACGAGCAATATCTTGTGCTGAATTTGAATATTGTTCGAGGAGCGAATCGACGGCATCAGCCACTTCAAATATGGCGGTTTCGAAACCCTTGGGCATGAATGTACACAAGGCAGCGATCATCATGGACGAAATGCTGGATGTCATCGCGAATCCGACATCGTTCGTTCCTTCGGGCATTAACATAGCTCTGTATTTATTGTGCGTCAGAGCTAATCTATATAGTGCCCCCTCCTCATTACATGTAATAATTAAGTGCTGAATATTACTGCAAATGTGATTGGATATTTCAACACAAGCAATGCTTTCAGGACTATTACCTGATCTTGCAAAACTGACCATTAATATTTTTTCATTTCCATCTAAATGTAATGTCGGGTTTTCAACAATGTCAGCGGTGGATAAACTGAGCACATTAGTTTTAATATGTGGTTTTAGGTAGTTAGCAACAAAACCTCCAGCAAATTCAGATGTCCCTGCGCCTACAAATATTATTTTATCATATTCACTACCGACGGATGAATATAGTTCTTTGAATTCCCAACTTTGATGTATATCAACAACTTCACGCCACTTTTGAGGTTGGCTATATATTTCACTTGCCGTATGGAATGCTCCTAATTCTTTTAGTTTTGCTTTCGTTCTACCAGTTAAAAGCTTCATTTTTAGTTCCTAATTTTAAGTTGACTTTTCATTTGTTGTTCAAAATAGTAACGTAAAATGTTATCAATCAAACAAGATCAAAATCACATTAGGAAATGTGAAGGTAAGCATAAGAAAAATTGTAGATCTATATCACTTTTTAATGTTTTATATCTTTCGTTATCTTTTGTGTTTGAGTTATTAAAAAGGAGTTWTATATTATGAATGATTCAGAAAGACCGGATAATGAAAACTTCACCACCATTGAACGTCGTGATGAAATAATTAAAATCCTTCATGACAAAAGCAGAGTAAGAGTATCCTATTTATCTAATATATTACGGGTTTCTGAAGTGACAATACGAAATGACTTAAAGAAACTGGAGGATGTTGGTGAGCTTATTCGTGCTCATGGATACGCATTAATACCAAACAAAGAGACGAGTAGAGAATCGCCAGTTGAAGAAAAGGTTACTATAAACAAAGATTTAAAGTTCGGGGTGGCCGGGTTGGCAGCTTCGACAATAGAAAGTGGGGAAGCCATTATCCTCGACTCAGGCTCAACAACTGAGCGACTTGCTGAAGAGCTTGAAGATGTACCGTTAACAGTTTTAACTAATGGCTTAAATATTGCTATGTGTTTATCAAAAAGTAAAAACATCAACATAATAATGAATGGAGGCCGGCTTAGAAAAAAAGCACTTTCGTTTAGTGATGGTTTTCAGGAGAGTCAAATAATGACATATAGATTTGATAAATACTTTCTTGGCGTCGATGGCTTAGATATCTCTGCCGGGGTTACTACTTTTGATGAGTCAGAAGCAAAAATAAACCGCTTATTTTGTTCAATATCAGATAAAGTCATCATCGTTTGTGATTCCTCTAAATTTGGAGTTCGCAAGCATAATGTAATTTGTCCCATTAAGAATATTGACACCATAATTACTGATTCTGGTGTTCCCAATGAGTATATAAACATGTGCAATAAGTTTGGTATTAATTTGTTAATTTCTAAAGAGGATAGGTCATGATAGGTATTATAATTAGCGGTCATTTGAATTTCGCATCTGGGATAAAAAGTGCGGTAGAAGCTGTCTTGGGAGAGCCTGAATGCGTTACGTTTATTGATTACAACACTTCGATGTCATCAAGCGAACTTGCGAGTACATACCAGAGTGAAATTGATAAGTATGACTTTACTTTATTTCTGGTTGATTTACTTGGCGGTACTCCTTGTAATGTGGCTTCTAGTTTTCTTTCATGTAATAAGAATATTGAGGTTGTTTCCGGAGCTAATCTTCCCATGGTTCTTAATGCAGTCAATGAAAAAGATGACATGACTTTAAATGAACTAACGGAGTTTGTTATTCAATTATCGTCTGAGTCAGTAAAAAGTATTAGACCATTAATTGAAGGGCCTGCACTGAGTAACCTTTCGAGTGATGAGGCGTTTTTATGAGGACTGCATTTACCGCTAATCAAATTGTCGTAGAAGATGGCATGATTTATGGTGGTTATGTCATTGTTGAAGATGGCATCATTATCGATATTGTCACAGATAAGCCCGGCGATTGTGATGCCATTCATCGATATGATGGCACACTTGCGCCAGGGTTGATCGATATTCATATTCATGGGCGTGTTGGGTTCGATGTTATGGATGCGACACACAAAGCTTTATCTGAAATATCTCGCGATTTATGTAAAATTGGCGTCACAAGCTGGGTAGCAACGACAGTAACTGATGAGATTCCCAATGTCAGAGCTGCACTGGCGAATGTCGATGCTTACATAAAAGTACAACCCGATAAAGAGGCCACCATTCTCGGTTCGTTTCTTGAGGGACCTTTTCTAAATCGGATATATCGAGGAGCACACCCAGAGCATTTATTGATTGAGCCGCAAGAGTGCTTTGTAGACGAATTTTTGGCCGCATCTGGTTCTTCGTTAAAGCGTGTTGCAATCGCCCCTGAACTCCCTTACGCCAATGAAGCTATTTGTCGTTTTCGTGAGTTAGGGATAAAAGTTGCAGCAGCTCATACAAACGCAAATTTCTCTGAGATGACCACTGCACATAACCTAGGGGTAGACTGTGGGGTCCATTTGTTCAACGGTATGTCGCCGTTGCACCATCGTGAGCCAGGCTGCACCGGCGCTGTACTCTACTTGGATATGTTAGCTGAAATTATCGCTGACGGGATCCACGTTAATGAAGCTATTTTAAATCTCGCGTATCGGATGAAAGGGTACAAGAAGCTAGTCCTTATATCAGATTGCATGCGTGCTGGAGGATTAAGTGACGGAAAGTACAAGCTTGGTTCTTTAGACGTTATTGTAAAAGAGGGCATAACCAGAACTCAATCAGGTTCTCTTGCGGGAAGTACTTGTGAACTTGCTGGTTCTATAAAAATGATGGTGAACCAAGCTAATGTTCCATTATGGGAAGCGATTCAAATGGCAACATCTGTTCCTGCTAAATATATGGATGTTTTTGAAGATATGGGCTCAGTCAGTGTAGGGAAGAGAGCTAACTTAGTCATATTTGATGAAAATCTGGATATTGTCGAGACAGTGATGAATGGTGAAATCATCGGCTACGATTAAGGCCATCACGGGGGTGTTGCCGTATGATTAAAAGCGACGCCCCATGCCTCAAATAAAAAACGCTGCACGAATGCAGCGTTAAGTAGAGATAGGTTGCAGATTCACTAATTGTTTTCTAAACCAACAATCTTGCATGCGGACATAACAGCGCTGTCTAAGTTGGTTAATCTACCAGCACTCGCTGGACCTAGAACGGATGAATACAACGCTAACTGCTTCTCAAATGATAAATCTAGTTGTTTGTATAGATTTTGGCGGATTTGAGCGTGTTGCTGTGGTTCCGCGCTCGACAGGCCTTCCAACGTATCGTAGATGAGTGTAGTGGTATCCATAACTGTCCTTAGTACATCTTTAGAAAATTTTGCATATTATGCACTTGGCGCCATCCTTGTTCTGTGAAATTGATCGCATTATGTGCCGCTTTGTTTAACTTTGTAATCAGTTGGTTATGGTTATGGTTATGGTTGTGTTGTGTAGCAAAGCGTCGGAAGATCGGGCTTGGGCAAACCCAAAGGAGACTCGTGGGCCTCCTTTGGGTTGCTGTTGCTTGCTGATCTTATCGGTTCTACAGCGCTTATCGAATGTTGATCGTATTGTCTCTGCGATCATACATATCTGGCGTGGTATGTAAGCCGCCTGCATAACCCGCAGCTTCTAATGTTTCTCTAACTTCACGAACATCTTCTGGAGTGACGGGTTTCTTTCTATCCCCAAGATGCAATCGCACGAAGGTGATCAACTCAGCCAGTTTTTGATCTGAAAGCACATCTTCAAAGCTTGCCATTGGCATGAAGTTTCGGTCTTTGTCGAGATAGGTGGGTTGCAAGCCGCGCACGGTTACCGCAATGGTGTTGAATGGGTCGCTGTGCATGATGATTCCGTTATTCAACAGAGTAGGGGCGATGGGGGCGCGACCTTTACCATCGTCACCATGACACGCTCCACAAGTTTGACGATAGGTGGTGTAGATTTCACTGCTATATGCGGTTTCATCAAACCCTTTAGGCTGTAACTGAACTGCATCATTGGCAATAGTGTTGTTGATGTCCCCACTGAGCAGGTAATAGGACATCGACTCAATATCTTCACGCGTCATTAAACTCAGGCTGTTTTTCACTACATCAGCCATACCGGCAAAAGCGGTGCCTTTGTCTGAATGTCCTGTGTGTAAAAAGTCGGTGAGAGTTGCTTCATCCCAACCATCGATATAGAGCTCATTGGCTGTGATATCAGGCGCGTTCCAACCGTCGATCAAATTACCTTGGAAAATACGTTCTGGTATCAGTGCTTGAGCAATGTTTCGTGGCGTGTGGCACTCTGAACAGTGACCAAGTCCTGCGACCCAATATTTGCCTTGTTGCCACTTATCGACATCCTCAATTTTTCCTTTAAGTTCCTCTGGTACTTCGTA
Source organism: Vibrio minamisatsumaniensis (assembly GCF_050337445.1). NCBI lineage: Bacteria > Pseudomonadati > Pseudomonadota > Gammaproteobacteria > Vibrionales > Vibrionaceae > Vibrio > Vibrio minamisatsumaniensis. Next base: position 23,198 of record NZ_JAKJSY010000019.1, read on the forward strand.
ATTAATAGGGTCGGTATCCATGAATACGATGTTCCAGCCAAGCAAACCTAAGCGAATATTGGATGGAAACATCATGCTGTTGTCATCATTGCGTCGTGGCACGGCAGTGATTGACTGCATGTATTCCCACAAATCGATCATGTCTTGGTCGGTGAGATATTGATAAGAGGTGTAAGGCATTGCAGGGTAGAGATAACCATTCTTGCCTTTACCTGCAACTAATGCGGCTCGGAAATCATCGAAGTCATAGGTCCCAATCCCTTCGGTGGTGTGTGGGGTTATGTTGGTTGAATACACGGTGCCGAAAGGGGTCACAAACGGTAGGCCGCCAGCAAAAGGTTCGCCACCTTCTGCACTATGACAAGCGACACAGTCACCGGCGTAAGCGAGATATTCTCCGCGCTCAACCGATGATGCTTTCAAACTCGCGACCCTTTGTTGCTCTACTTCACCAACGTGTCGGATGTAAGCCCCAAGTGCGAGTATTTCATTGGCGGTGAGTTGCTCATCAAACGCTGGCATTAGGTTGTTCAAGCCATAGTTGATCGTATGTTGAATCTCTTCAATACTGCCGCCATGCAGCCAAATATCGTCAGAAAGATCAGGAACACCGATGTGTGGGTTGGCGCCAGAACCGTCAGCGTGACAAGACGAGCAATACTTCGCGAACAAGGTTTTACCAAGCTCAACCTTCACCTCAGGTACATCGGTATGTCGCTGATTAAGCGACGCGAGATAATATGAAAGTTTCGCGACTTCGTCTGGGCGAAGCACTTCGCTCCATCCCGGCATTGCACCATTGCGCCCTTTGGCGATTGAATGAATAATGGCCTCATCACTACCCCCGTAAAGCCACTCTTGGTCGATCAGGTTAGGGAAGTGTTTCTGGCCCTGAGCGTTATCACGGTGACATGCGGCGCAGTGAGTTTGGAACAGAATCCTACCGCTGTTCACGATCTCAGGGACGGCAGCCAATCCCTCTAACGTAGTTTCACTGGTTTGTGAAAATTGCTCATTGAGAGTGGTGGATGGTGAGCTGAGTTTGTCGTCGCTTTGTTCCCAATCGACTACCCCTTCCCATTCGCCGAGCCCGGGGTAAAGCACTAAATAACCAGCGGACAACAGAAATGCTATGGCGTAACCAACGAATAGTAACTTAGGTGGAGGCGCATCTTTCTCTTCAATACCATCAAAGGTGCCAATGGTGTGGTCGTGATCGGCCTTGTGATTGCTACGCCAGTATTTAACGACAACAGACACCATCAGAACAAAGAATATTAAGGTTAAGAGTACCGCCCATAGATTCCAGAATGTGCTCATTGTGATACCTCCTGTGACGTATCTTTACCCAAGCTTTGTAAATAGCGAATCAGAGCTTCACCTTTGGTTTTACCTCTTACTTGCAATCGGGCGTCGCCAATGTCTTGATCGGTATAAGGCACGCCTAAGGTACGTAACACTTCCATTTTGGCGCTGATATCATCGCCAGTCAGAGTCTGCTCAAACAGCCACGGGTAAGAGGGCATGATCGAGGTCGGTACAACTTTTCGAGGATCAATTAAGTGAATAACATGCCATTGGTCAGAATACTTTCTACCTAAGTTAGTGAGGTCAGGGCCAGTACGTTTAGATCCCCACAAGTTAGGAAACTCATAGATATCGTCTGCTTCTTGGTTCGGGCGACCATTACGTTTCACTTCTGGCTCAAGAGGGCGAACCATTTGTGTGTGGCACACATGGCAGCCTTCACTGATATAGATGTCTCGGCCTGCTAACTCAATCGGTGTGAGTGGCATCGCTAAGCTGCCTTTGGCAATATCGTCGCCACGGACAATGCTCGGTACTACCCAGACCAACAAAGAGAAGGAGGCCACGACAACAGTGGTCAAAATTAAAATGACGATTGAATGTGTAAAGTCTTTACTCATCATTTAAGCCCCCTCATTAACGGTGTGTTTAGCATCATGTACTACGGGCATACGAACCGTTTTGTACAAGTTGAAAGCCATTAAGAACAATCCAAGTACAAACAGCGCACCACCAAAGAAACGTAGGAATAGCCAAGGTGCTTTAAAGTTCATAGCTTCAACAAAACTAAACATAAGCTCGCCATTTTCCTTCTGAGTCAACCACATGTAGCCTTCACCAATGCCAGCAACCCAAAGCGCGATGGCATAAATAGCGATGCCCGCATGCGCTAACCAAAAATGCCATTTAAGCAGTCTTGGAGACCAAAGGTCTGTTTTCCCCCATAAACGTGGAATGAAGTAATAGAAAACGGCAATTCCAGACATCGCTACCCAACCAAGAGCGCCTGAGTGCACGTGTCCGATGATCCATTCGGTGTTGTGTGCCACCATGTTGAACCAACGAATAGCAAGCAGGGGCCCTTCAAATGTTGCCAAGCAGTAATAGAGAATCGCCGAAAAGAAAAAGAGCAGAATGTAGTCGGACTTAAGTTTCTCTTTGTTTTGCAGAAGGGTCATCGCGCTGTTAAAAGCACCGGCCCAAGAAGGGAGCCACAGGATCAATGACATCACGATACCAATATTTTGAACCCACACAGGAACGGAAGAGTAGATCAGGTGGTGAGTTCCTGCCCAAGTATAAAAACCAACTAAGCCCCAAAAATGAATGATAGATAATCGATAAGAGTAGATAGGGCGCTCAGCGGCTTTGGGAATAAAGTAGTAATTCATGCCAATGACACCTGCGGTCAATAAAAAGCCCACCGCGTTATGTCCCCACCACCATTGAACGATGGCGTCTTGTGCTCCAGCAAACACTGAGTAAGATTTCATGGCGGAAACGGGCATAGCAAGGTTATTAACAATGAAGATCATCGCAATTACGATAATGAAGGCCGCGAAGAACCAGTTGGCGACGAAGATATGTTCGACTTTACGCTTGGCGATGGTGCCAAAGAACAGCACGGCGTAGAGCACCCAAACGAGCACGATAAGCAGATCAATCGGCCATTCTAATTCGGCATACTCTTTTGATGTAGTGTATCCCGCAGGAAGAGAGATAAGCGCGAGCAACAAAACCAGTTGCCAACCCCAGAAGACCATCCATGAGAGGCTTTTATTGAATATCTCGCAGTGGCCCGTTCTTTGGGCAATGTACAAAGAGGTCCCCATTAAAATGTTGACCACGAAGCCATAGATCACTCCAGAGGTATGGAGAGGGCGAAGACGACCAAATTGGAAATATTCTGAATCGAAATTTAGCACTGGCCAATACAACTGCGCGGCTAAGATGACACCAATGATCATCCCTAAAATGGCCCAGATTAAGGAAGCGATAATAAAGTACTTCACAACTTTGATGCTGTACTGGGTTGTCACTTGTTCCATAACAAGGCTCCTTGCCTAAAGTTTAGAGTCGCTATCCAATGTTGAGTTGTTACCAAGTTGAGAGTAATAGTATGAGATATCTTGAATGTCCTGATCGGTTAGCATGTCGGCTTGTTGTTGCATCAGTACAGCGAGACCACTTGTGCGTTCTCGGGTCTGATAATCTTTCAATGAGGAGATCAGGTAGCCGATTTTTTGGCCGCGAAGGTTGGGGTAAGGCTCTTGTGTTGATATGCCATCAACGCCGTGGCACGTCATACACACCTTGGCTTTTTGTTTACCCAATTCAAACTGTTCTTGGTTAGTTTCTGCGAAAATAGGCAGCGTGACTAGTGTCATGATGAGGCCTCCTACTATCTGCAAAGGTTTAAATATTTGCTTGTCTAAACTCATTATCGATTCCTTGATTATGAAGAGGTAAGCCTTCCTCGCGTGATACTCATGGCAACAGATGGATTTGAAACGTCTTGTTACCCACTAAAAGACTCGTAAAGCGGCTTAATGTTTGGTTAAAGGTTATGCAAAGACAGCCATTCTTGCCAGTTGTAGACTCATTTGTATTGCTAATAACACAGGTCAATACGGGTTCATGTCGTGAATTGGATTGCTTGTTGTGATCAAAATACGATGTTTTTATGATCAAGGGACGATGTAAAACCGGTTGGAGGTGCACATTGCGGGAGATCCACACCATTGAAAATTAGCGAATCACTAGGTGCGTTAAGTGAATAATATCGACTAAACTCAATTTAATAACCTTACTGAGATGGTGTTATAAATGAGAGTTGTGCTTCTGTTTCTGCTTGTATTCTGTTCATCCTCCATTTTTGCTGCATCAGCATTAACCGTTTTTGATCATTTAGGACAAAAGCATGAATTCAGTCGAGAACAGCTACTATCGCTTCCTCAGAAGGAGATCACTACCTCCTTGCCATGGGTAGAGGGTGAACGAGTTTATAGTGGGGTGACGTTACTTGCAGTACTTGAAACAATCAATGTGCCTATATCACCAAAAGTCATTTTTGTGGCATTAAATGATTATAAAGTTGCTGTGCCTCAAGATGATTTTTTTGACTATCAGCCAATTATTGCTATCAAACAAAACGGTAAGTTCATGTCGGTGAGAGAAAAAGGACCGTATTGGTTGATCTATCCAATATCGTCAAACCCAGATATCAACAATGCGGATTTTTACGCCAAAATGATTTGGCAGATAAGAGATATTCACCTGTAGAGGCTCGACCATGAAAAAGCTGTTGTCCTTAGATATAGTCAAAGTTTTCATTGTATTCTTGTCAGTTATCATTATTACAATCAATATTTATAGTTTTAACCGGGTCAACGATATCAATAAGAGCTTCTCTAATAGCCAAAACGAAGCTACATGGTTTGTATTTCAATTAATGAAAGAATACGCCAATTTTTTGATGGTTAGCCAAAATGACAAGATAAATTATGATGAGTTATGGTTGGCTTACGATCTAACTTGGAGCCGATTTGATATTTTGACTAACAGAAATAAGTCCTCTTTTTTTATTAATTCGACAAGCTTTGATGTTAATTTTATTAAAGAGTTTGATAAGTTTAAAGCGTTAGAATCATCAATTAAGTTAGTCAGTCTCGGACGTTTGCCACAAGAGTCTCTACAGAAAAAATCGACATTTGTTATCATGCACTGTTAGCAGTGATAAATGAAAAGTTCGCTCTGCAAAGCCCTTTAGTCATCAATAACACGTCTGTTGTCGATAAGTTTGTTAGCGTGAATAAAATCAGTAGTGTATTGATTATATTGATGTTGCTGATCACTGGTGTGGTCTTTTTTATTGATTTTTTCGTTAAACAAAAACTTCTCTCAATTGATTCTCTGACTGGATTTCGTAACCGAATTTCATTAATTGATTTTGCGAAAAACAATTACTCGAAAGAGCAATCTCTTGCTTTGTATTTTGTGCGAATCCGTAATCTCAGTGAAATCAACCAAAAATACGGCATTGAATACGGAGATCTTGTGGTGAGTTCTGCGGCTCAGTCTCTGTCTAATCATGTTCCTAAGGGGACGGTTTCGTTTCAGTGGAGGACATTTTGTATTCTTTATTCCAGAAAATGTATATCCATGTAATGAGATAAAGGAGACATTCAATGATGTGTTCAGTGACTATATCTCAACGGGTAACTTGGATCTTATGATTGACGTGGTAATAAGAGAAAAGAGGAATATAAGTTCTAGAGATATAATGGAGTTATTAACTACGATGCAAGCATGACGTATTCCATGCGGCATTTTTGTTGTTTTTCGCGCACTCTATGTTGCTATGTATGGGGTGTTCAACGCAGACTTCCTTTATTTTTTAGTGATACTGATAAGGGTATGTCTTACATTAATGATGTGGGTTTTATAAACCGCTGAAAATTATGGGAAATGAAATTTTAAGCGAAGTTACCCTTTATTAGTAAGGGCAATAATTATTTCATCAGGATCAGTGTCTGAGATAGTATGAGTTTTTAAAACTGCTTGAGCATCATGGTTTCGTATAAAATCAATAAATTGAAGGTAAGTGAGTGGTTTACAGAATAAGTAACCCTGTATTAAGTCACAGTTTGCTTCTTTGAGGTATTGATATTGCCCAATGGATTCGACACCCTCACCAACAACTAAAGTGCCACTGGAATGGCCCAAGTTAATCATTAAATCAACCATTTTTCGGTCGGCTTTATGCTCGACAATGTTGTTGATGAAACTTTTATCTATTTTTAGTTCATCGATAGGGTAATGAAGCAGTTGATTGAAGGCCGTATACCCCGTACCGAAGTCATCTAGCGAAACTTTCAAGCCTAATTCTCTCAAGCTCTCGATAGTTTGCACTGTAAGCTTATTGCTTTTTACATAACTGGTTTCGGTAATCTCAATGGTGATGTTGTCCGATGGAACTTGGTATCGTTCTAGAACTTTCGCTATGTTATCTGAAAAATTGCGATTATAGAGTTCCATTGCTGAAATGTTGATCGACAAGGAACCTTTATAATTGTGTATTTCTGAAAGTTCTTTATAGCTTTTGATTGCTGTAGTAATCACCCACATGTCGATCCTAGATATGAGATTACTTTTTTCTGCAACTGGAATGAACTCATCGGGCCCGGCTTCAATATCAGAGAGACTTGGGCAACGAATAAGACATTCTGCCCCATCAATGTTCAGTGTTTGGGCATTAAAAATAGGCATAAAGCGAAGTTCAAAGTGATCGTTTTCGCAGCACTCCAACAGTTTTTTCTCGATCACATCATGTCGCTCTAATGTATGCAGCAGTTCTTCGCCGTAAACAATACGACTGTTATCATCACTGTGTGATTTGGCTTTAGTCAGCATTTCATCGATACATCGGTACCAAACCTCTTTAAATTTGGGAGTATTGACAGGTAAAACACCGGTCGCGAGTGAGAGCCTGAATCCATAATAATCAAGAAATGTGGTTCCGGTTATTGCGTTGTTGATGTTCTCGATTTCCTCATTTATCCGTTGATGCTCATCAATTTCCAAGATAGCGATAAACTGATTACCTCCAAATCTCGCTAGGGAATAGTCATTGTAACTAAATCCTAATGAGGACTGTTGGTCCTGTAGCGTTTTTCTTATTGCTGTCGCGAGACTTATCAGCACACTATCTCCGACTTTTGCGCCGTATAAATCATTGATTTTTCGAAAGTCAATGATATCCCAACAAACCAAAAAGCAACGTGGACTCATTGAGCTTTTCAAGCGAATAGTAAGGTGGCGTATGAATGAACGTCGGTTCGCTAGCTTGGTTAGTTGGTCGAATTCTGCTTCAAATTTTAACTCGGTCAATGAATCGATGTAAGCGTTCTTGATACTGTCAATTTCACTCTGTCCGGATGAGCGTTTGAAGTATCTGAGTTTGTGCCCACCAATGGAGATTTCATGTAATAGATCTTTAAGTGGACGCACGAGTTGGTAGCGAACAATTAGATCGAGGATTAGCATGATGATAGAGAGAGTAGTAAGACTGCCGAATAGTGTATATCTGGCGATGACGGCTTTGTCGCGCTTGAACTTTTGCTCTTGAATATTAATTTGCGCGTGCAGGTGCCGACTCCTCATCTGTACATTGATGTTGCCTTTAGTTTGGTTGATGGACTTAATAACGAATTGTGTGTTTTTGATATTAGAAACGTCGTATGAAGGCTCAATAGAGAGTTGTACATGGCGTTCATCATTGTATTTTATCAGCAGGTTTGAGAGTTGTTTTAAAGGACCGTCAGCAATCAAGATGTATTTGTTTGACCGGTGAGTTTCTGATTTGTCTGTTGAGTTTTTATAGGAATCTATGACCTGTACATAAGCATAGCGGAGTTCGCCACCTACCGAGAGATAAGAAAAACCTTGATAAGAAAGTTTGTTGTTATTCGTTAATGATGTGTAGATATCGAAGATCTTTTCATAAATACTATCGGGAATTTTTAATCCCTCAACAGGATCGGGTTTCAATGTAGATAGCGTCAACTTGAACTTAGGATCTACAACATAGATGTTATGTTGCCCGAATTGACTGATGTGGGGTTGGTTTAGGATGTGAAATACGCGCTTTTCCAACCGAGGTAAAGAGGTCGAGTCTCTGGGGCTTTGAATGTAACGGAGGAACGGCAACGAACTCCCTATATCTTTAATTAGCAAGGACAGACCAAGTTGTTCATATTCTGCTGCAACTAAAGCGGTATTAACGTCAGACTGCACTTTGTCAAAGTACATCTGCTTAGTGTGGTTTGATGCGAAATGATAGAATACAGTTCCTGCTAACGTAAAGATAAACAGTAGTATTGGTAAAAGCACTAAATATAGTTTTTTTAATATTGGCATTAACTATCWCAAACTGTCGACAATCCGTGTCACTAATTCAATCGTAGCCCAAAAATTAAATATAGGAGTCTAATTTCAGAAAAATGCAGTGCATTGAGTGCGAAAACCTAATTTTTGCAAATGAGAGATAACCGATATTCCATTGTTGGAGTGTTGGAGTGTTGGAGTGTTGGAGTGTTGTCTGGGGAACGGTGCGACAGGCAAGTTTCTGACTAAAAAGAGGGAGAACTTGTCCCCCCCTTTCGAGTGTCATTGGAAGTGATAGAGTGAAGGGTTTTCTGACTTATTTTGGTAGCAACACTGTGTCGATTACGTGGATTACGCCGTTGTTCTCTTTAACATCAGCAGCAATTACTTTTGCGTTGTTAATCATGACGGTGCCGTCGTTCGTGCTAACCATTACCGCTTGTCCTTGCAACGTGTCAGCACGATCTATTTTCATCACATCTGCGGCCATTACTTTGCCTGAAACAACATGGTAGGTCAGTACAGCGATCAGTTTATCTTTGTTTTCTGGCTTCAAAAGCATGTCAATGGTGCCATCAGGTAACTTGGCAAATGCTTCGTCTGTTGGAGCGAATACCGTAAATGGGCCTTCCCCTTTTAATGTTTCAACAAGCCCGGCGGCTTTTACCGCAGTCACCAGCGTGTTGAATGAGCCATTTTCTACTGCAACGTCTACAATATCTTTCTTCATACCATGGTGGTTAGCGTGAGCAAAAGCAGTAAAGAATAGGGTGGTAACCATTAGAGTAATGATCTTGCTAATGTGATTAATCATGTTGTCGTCCTTTGAGTTTGTCTGTTTGATTGCGTCTGTTTTTACGAAGGGGTTTGGAGAAGAGATCAATGGATGACAACATTTTCCTACTCATTTATTGTGCAAACTACCGGATTTACTTAAAAAACTTTGTATATTCAAAATGGTAGGGGACATTGGTGCGTTGTTGATCGCCGAAAATTAGAGTCGATGATTAATTGTGAGTTGTTGATCTTTATTCAAATCGGTATAGTAGCAATCGTTTGCTTCGTATAACCCCAATGATATGGTTTGGGGGTCTCTACCAGCTCCCGCAAAGTGCTGATTACGAAGGGTTTAGATCACAATAGTGTTCTTACTCTTTGTAATGGCGTTCAAAAATATCCTGTCTATTATTCAGAGTAAGTGCACATTTTAAATTCATAGTAGGTGGAATATGAACGCATTTATTCAAGGGCTTCCCAAAGTAGAGTTGCATTTACATATTGAAGGTTCACTCGAACCTGAATTGCTCTTTCAACTCGCACAACGTAATGGTTTCAACCTACCTTATTCGTCACCAGAACAATTAAGACGCGCGTATGAATTTGATGATTTGCAGTCTTTTCTGGATATTTACTATCAAGGTGCTGACGCATTGCGCACCGAACAAGATTTCTATGATTTAACATGGGCTTATTTAGAGAGATGCAAGGCCGATAATGTCATTCACACTGAAATTTTCTTTGATCCTCAAACGCATACTGAGCGTGGCATTGCATTTGATACTGTGATTAACGGTATCCATCGTGCGCTTGAGTGTGCGCAAAGAGAGCTAGGGATTTCCTCTCAAATTATTGCTTGTTTCTTGCGTCATTTGCCTGAAGAGAGCGCCATTCAAACATTCTCCGATATTCTAAGGCATCAAGATAAGATCATTGGTGTTGGATTAGACTCCTCTGAATTAGGGCATCCACCAGAGAAATTTAAACGTGTCTTTCAGCAAGCGAAACAAGCCGGCTTTCTAACCGTTGCTCATGCAGGAGAAGAAGGGCCAGCTCAAAATATCGTGGATGCGATTGAAATGCTCAGCGTGAGTCGAGTGGATCATGGTGTGCAGTGCATGACAGATGAAGCTTTAATCGAACAGCTGATTAAAACTCAAATGCCACTGACGGTGTGTCCATTGTCTAATATTAAATTGCGTGTATTCGATGTGATGGAAGACCATAACATTGTCGAACTGTTGAGAAAGGGTGTGGCCGTAACAATCAACTCGGATGACCCCGCTTATTTTGGCGGTTACATGTCGGATAACTTTAATGCGGTGAGTCAAGCTCATGAGATGACGCACCAAGAGTTAGCGCAATTCAGTTTGAATGCGATTGAAGCGAGTTTTATCGAGGAGTCATTAAAGCGGCGATATCGTGATGCGGTGTTGACCTATATCGCGTAGCTGGGTGCGGTACAGTATCGGGAGTCTGTTGTTTTACTTCACAAATGGTCAGTGATTGCTGGTCGTTTGGATATTTTCAGGTGCGACGGGAAGGGTTATTTTTACATAGTGATTGAATGTCTGTTGGGTTTCAGCATCAGACATGCCGACCCAAAATAGAGCCTTTCTGCTACGGTATCTCTCCGTGATTTGAGATCAAAAAAGCCGTGACAACATTGGTGTTACCACGGCTTTATCATGCGATTTCACAGCGCTATCTAGTGATTATTTAGCTTGTGCTGCTGCCGCTTCTAGTTGCTTAAGTTTGCCTTGAAGCATGTAGGAATTCTGGTTGAAGTTACCAGGGTTCAACACTTGGCTTTGTTGCATTGGGTAGTCAGGTAGCGTGTCCATGAACTCTTGTACTTTGCCGCCTACTGGTACGAATAGCCACATGTTGTCTGCCATCCAGCGTAGGTACATGCCCGATTCGTGCGGTGCTTTTTCGAATGGGTCAGCACGTAGGTGAACAACTTGAGGCCAGTTTGGTTGGAAGCGAACTGCATCAACAATGTTACCGTCCATTACTGCGAATGAGATCTTGAAGTCATTCCAACGAACTGCGTTTAGCTCAGCGTTTGCAGAGAAGTAAAGCATGCTATCACGAGGGCCTTTTTCTTCTTTACCTTGGAAGTAAGGCAGGAAGTTGTAACCATCTAGGTGTACACGCCAGTTTTTACCGTTGTAAGTTGCCCCTTTGTCAGACGCTAACTTCTCAACCACTTTATCATCACCAGCGGCTGCTAGTAGAGTCGGGATCCAGTCTTGGTGACCCATGATGTCGTTGATCTTCGTTCCCGGTTTGATAGTCCCCGGCCAGCGAACGAGCTGAGGAACACGCATACCACCTTCGTAAGTTGTCCCTTTCTCACCGTGGAAGTAAGTGGCACCACCATCAGGCCAAGATACGGTTTCTGCACCGTTATCGGTCGAGTAGATCACGATAGTGTTATCTGCGATCTTAAGCTCGTCAAGCTTGTCTAGAAGGATACCCACTTGGTCATCGTGCTCTAGCATGCCATCGGCATAGATGCTGATACCAGATTTACCTTGGTATTTTTCCTGTAGACGAGTCCACACGTGCATGCGAGTGGTGTTGTGCCAGATAAAGAAGGGTTTGTCCGCTTTCACTGCTTTTTCCATGAATGCTAGAGACTCTTCTAGGAACTCTTCATCTGCGTGCTCCATACGCTTACGCGTCATAGGACCTGTATCTTCAATTTTACCGTCAGAAGTCGACTTGATTACACCACGAGGGCCGAAGTTCTTACGGAACTCAGGATCTTTAGGGTAGTAGTATGTCTCTGGCTCTTCTTCCGCGTTCAGGTGGTAAAGGTTACCGAAGAACTGGTCAAAACCGTGGTTTGTTGGAAGGTGTTTGTCTTGATCACCCATGTGGTTCTTACCGAACTGAGCTGTCATGTAGCCTTGTTCTTTAAGAAGATCCGCGATTGTTGGAGCCCAATCTGGGATACCGTGGTCAGAGCCCGGCATACCGATAGTCAGTAGACCTGTACGGAAAGGTTCTTGACCGGTTAGGAATGCAGCACGACCCGCTGTACACGATTGTTGACCATAGTGGTCAGTAAACAGTGCGCCTTCGTTAGCAATACGGTCGATGTTTGGTGTTTCGTAACCCATCATGCCGTTGTTGTATGCACTGATGTTGAATACACCAATGTCATCACCCCAGATAGCAAGAATGTTCGGTTTTTCTGCTGCTGTTACCGCTGAAGAAGCGGCCAATAAGCCAGCACCTAATGCCAGTTTATTCATTGTAGTACCCATAAGGACTCCGATTCACTTTAAAGATTAATGCGTTAGAGCAACACATCGTTGGGCAAACATTAATCTTTATAATCAGTAGTGTCTTTTTATAGTGGTTATAACTAATTGTTATATTTGCTATCTAAGAGTTTGATTTGAATGGGTTTATGTTGAGTTGTGATTTACTGTTTAGCGTTGTGTTTATGCTGGCGATGTTTGCATACAATGACTTCAGCGTGTCGTTGGGTATTTAGTTGCCAATAAAAATGACCAAAAAGTTAATAGCTTAGCGAATCTCGCGATAGTTTAAAAAGTGAACTATACGTTGTAAGGCAGGATGCAAATAACTTACAAAGAGGTTTTTATGACAGCGAAATATGGCGTTAAACGTCGATTAGCGATTTTGGGTACTGCGATGATGGCGGCTTCGACCACCACATTTGCAGCTGAAAAACCGAACATTCTCGTCATTTGGGGGGATGATATTGGTCAATCTAATGTCAGCGCATACACCTTTGGCTTAATGGGGTATAAAACCCCGAACATTGATAGCATTGCCAAAGAAGGCATGATGTTTACCGATTACTACGCTGAGCAATCTTGTACCGCGGGGCGATCTACCTTCATTACGGGACAAAGTGTGTTACGAACGGGTTTGAGTAAAGTAGGTTTGCCGGGTGCAGACATTGGCTTACAAGCAGAAGACGCGACAATCGCAGAAATGCTGAAACCTATGGGTTACATGACCGGTCAATTTGGTAAAAACCACCTTGGCGATAAAGATGAATTTCTTCCTACAGCACACGGGTTTGACGAATTTTTTGGCAACCTTTACCACCTGAATGCTGAAGAAGAACCAGAAAATGAAGATTACCCAACTGACCCAGAGTTTCGTAAGAAATTTGGCCCTCGTGGCGTTATCAAGTCATTTGCTGATGGCAAGATTGAAGATACCGGCCCACTAACGCGTAAGCGTATGGAAACCGTCGATGAAGAAACACTAGACGCGGCACTTGATTTCATGGATCGCGCAGTAAAAGCGGACAAACCATTCTTCGTTTGGTGGAACGCAACACGTATGCACTTTAGAACGCACGTGAAAGCCGACAGTAAAGGCGTAACCGGTGTCGGTAACTACGCTGATGGTATGGTTGAGCACGATCGACACGTTGGGCAACTATTGAAGCAAGTGGATGAGTTGGGAATCAAAGACAACACCATCGTTTTCTACTCAACGGATAACGGCCCTCACATGAACTCGTGGCCTGATGCGGGTACAACCCCGTTCCGTGGTGAGAAAAACACCAACTGGGAAGGCGCATACCGTGTACCAGCCATGGTTCGTTGGCCTGGTAAGATTGAACCAGGAACCGTATCCAACGAAATCATGCACCATATGGATTGGATGCCAACCTTCGTTGCCGCTGCTGGTGATGATCAAATCAAAGAGAAACTACTCAAAGGTCATACTGCGGGTGATAAAACGTTTAAGGTTCACTTAGATGGTTACAACTTCCTTCCTTACTTAACGGGTGAAGAAAAGAAAGGCCGTCGCTCGGAGATCTTCTACTTTACCGATGATGGTGATTTAGCGGCGCTGCGTTACAACCAGTGGAAAGCGGTGTTTATGGAGCAACGTGCAACGGGTACCATGCAAATCTGGGCTGAACCGTTCGTGACGTTACGTCTTCCTAAGCTGTTTAACCTACGTATGGACCCATACGAAAACGCAGACATTACATCGAACACATACTACGACTGGTTGTTAGACCATGCTTATATGTTCGTTCCAGCACAAGCGTATGTAGGCAAGTTCTTAGAAACCTTTGCTGAATATCCGCCACGCCAAAAAGCCGCGAGCTTTAGCTTGGATCAGGTAATGGAGAAACTTCAGGAATCTCATAACAAGTAAATGATTGTTTGAGTAAAACTGAATAGATAAAAAGAGCTCTTCGGAGCTCTTTTTATACTCATACCGATGAGAACATTCCGGTCGTGAATATGAGTCACAACTATCGGGCTCAATGCCACTAAATAATTGTAAATTCGTTGTTTTTACGTCTACCTTTTTATACATAAGGATGTATAAAAACAAGGAATGTTATGTCTGCATGGTTGGGCTCGCTAGTGAACGGATTGAAACACCAGCGAGTTGCAGTATTATCCGCAATCTTGTCTCTACTGATGTTGTTGATACTCTGTGTCAATGCGTATGCCAATGAACAAGTGTCGTCAGTTGGCCGAGACACGTCGCATGCAATATCTCAAGCAACATATGTCGGTTCCGAAGCTTGTGTTGATTGCCACAGTGAACAAGTCGAAGCGTGGCAGGGCTCTCATCATGATATGGCGATGAAGCACGCTACAGATGAATCGGTATTAGGCGATTTTAACGATCAAACAGTCACTCATGACGGTAAACCCAACCGATTTTTCCGCAAGGGCGAAGAGTTCTGGGTCAATATCGAAGGGCCAGACGGCCAGTTCAAAGATTACAAAATCAGCTATACCTTTGCCTTCAAGCCTCTTCAACAGTACATGGTTGAGTTTGAAGACGGCCGTGTACAGTTGATTCCTTTCGCTTGGGACTCACGCACTGAAGGTGAAGGCGGCCAACGCTGGTTCCACCTCTATCCTGATACCAGCAACACGGATGAATTCTACTGGACCAATAGCGGTCAAAACTGGAACTTCATGTGTGCCGATTGCCATTCAACGAATCTAGAGAAAAACTACGACAGCGCGAGTAATACCTACAACACCACATGGTCGGAGATTAATGTCGGTTGTGAAGCGTGTCATGGCCCTGCGAGTGAGCACGTTGAACAGGCCCAGCTAGCCAAAGCCAACGGTGGAAAGGATGTTCAAGTCTCGGCGCATTATGGTTTCGATCGCGACTTGTCGAAGTCGGTGAAAGAGTGGATCTACCAAGAGGGCAACTCAACCCTGCAACCAAAAGACATCATCCATACCAACCAAGTTCAAACCTGTGCTCAATGCCACAGCCGACGTACTCAGTTGAATGAAACGGGTGACCACGTTAACGGTTCATTTTTTGATAAATACCGCTTGAGCCTGATTACCCCTGAGCTTTACCATAACGATGGCCAAATCTACGATGAAGATTATGTCTACGGATCTTTCCTTCAATCCGTGATGGCGGAAAAAGGCGTCACATGTACTAACTGCCACGATCCCCATACCGCTGAACTAAAAATTGCCGAAGAAGCCGTGTGTAGTCAATGTCATATTGCATCAGAATACACGCCTGAAAAGCACACCTTCCATGAAGCCAATAGTGAAGCTTCACAATGCACGACTTGTCACATGCCAGAAACGACTTACATGGAGGTCGACCCAAGACGTGACCATAGTTGGCATATCCCGCGCCCTGATATTAGTCAACACATTAAAACGCCGAACGTGTGTACTAGCTGTCATGAAGACCAAACCGACCAGTGGGCAGATAAGCAAATCGGTGAGTGGTTCCCAAATTCTAAGTATCGTAATCAGCAGCATTTTGCCGTGGCTTTTTATGCTGACTCAATAGGGCACCGAGGGGCAGAGGATGCGTTGGCGTATTCGGCTCAGGATTCCAGCTTAAGCAATATCATTCGAGCATCGAGCTTAGAACGTTTGGGCGGTAATACGGGTAAGAATACGCTTATCTCGCTGGCAAGAGCGGTGAAACACGATGACGAGATGATCCGTTTGGGTGTGGTGCAAGGCTCGTCTGGTTTCCCATTTACTGACCGTTAGCAGATTCTAGAACCGCTACTGAAAGACCCGGTATTGTCGATTCGTTCAGAAACCGCAGGCGCATTGGTACGTTACTGGGGAGAAATGAATCCTCTGCAGAAAGACCAAATCAAACCTGCATTGGAAGAGTACATTGAGATACAGCAATTTAATGCCGACAGAGGGTTTGGACGCACTAACCTAGGCAACGTTTACCGAGATTTAGGTCAGCACGAGAAAGCGATTGAGTTCTATCAAGGTGCTATCGAGATTGAGCCTTACTTCGAAAACAGCTACGCCAACTTGGCGGATTTGTATCGAGCGCAAGGTAACGAAGCAAAAGCGTTGTCGACCTTGAAGCAAGGTATTGAAGCTCAGCCTAAATCGAGCGTATTGCCATACAGTACAGGGTTATCTCTACTTCGTGTGAAAGATTACGAACAAGCAACGGACTACCTTAAACAAGCCGCTGAAACTGCACAAACCGACCCACAATATTGGTATGTGTACGGATTGGCTTTGGAGAAAACGGATGTGCTTGCGGCAAGTCAATCACTGCATAAGGCTTACCAATTTAGTCGCAACCCACAACACCTGTATGCCCAATGTGAAGTGTTGGCGCGAAACAGCCATATACCGGGCGTACCAAAGGCGTTTGAGCAATGTATTTCATCATTGAGTAAAGTGGCGTCGCCGGAGGCCATTAACCAGTTGAAAGCTAGGTTTAAATAAAACCATGAGGTGAGCTTGGCTATCGAGCTTATAACTAATAGTTATGGGGCTTGTGAGTAGGATGTACGCAGCCAGATTGAATTAAGGGAAGACCTATGAACCATGCGCAACAAGCAATAAACCAACTGATTGAACAAACAGAGAAAAGTGTTATCGGTCAGAGCCACGTCGTTCGGGCTCTGGTGATAGGGTTATTGACTAATGGGCATGTGCTTTTAGAGGGACTTCCCGGTACAGCGAAAACTCGCTCAGTAAAATCGCTGGCGAATCTATTGAACACCAGTTTTGGTCGAATTCAGTTTACGCCAGACCTGCTGCCATCTGATGTGACGGGCACGGAGGTGTATCAGGAGCTTGATGGCAAGCCTCAACTGCATTTCCAACCGGGTCCTATTTTTAACAGCATTGTATTAGCCGATGAAGTGAACCGTGCGCCTGCAAAAGTACAGGCTGCTCTGCTTGAAGCGATGGCGGAAGGGACGATTACGGTGGGTGGTCAAACTCACATCTTGCCAGATCTGTTTATGGTGTTGGCCACTCAAAACCCAGTTGAACAAGAAGGTACGTATCCACTGCCTGAAGCACAAATGGACCGTTTCATTATGAAAGTGACGGTTGACTATCCAGAAGATCAAGCTGAACGCGACATCATTCGATTGGTCCGCAGTGAAGAGTTGGGTAGCGAAATCAGTTCAGAATTAGTCACACTACAACATATTGAACCTGAGTTGGTGCTTGAGGCTCGCCGCCAACTTCCAGATATTGCGGTTTCCGATTTAGTTGAGAACTACATTGTGGCCTTGGTCATGGCGACACGAAAACCTGAACGTTATCCAGAATCCAATCTATCAAAATGGATTGAGATTGGCTCAAGCCCGCGTGCTTCAATCGCATTGGATAAATGTGCTCGCGCTTATGCATGGCTGCAAGGGCGTGACCACGTCACGTTGGACGATGTGCGTGCCATGTTGCCAACCGTATTAGGCCACCGATTCTCGTTGTCTTACGACGCATTGGCCGATGGCATTGACCATCAAAGAGTGGTTGAAGAACTGCTCGATAATGTTGAGATCGGATAACTAGGGGGCGTCATGGCGAAGCCAACACAAGCTCCCAAATCGCAAGGCCTTGATCCTCGACTGTATTGTGATTACTCAAGGTTAGTGCGAATTCAGGCTCAAGCTGAGTCGTTTTCTCTACTGCCTCACTTAAAGGCGGGCAGCGTGCTGTCGGGTAGACACAATTCATTGTTCCGTGGTCGAGGTTTGAATTTCGAGGAGTTACGTCACTATCAACTCGGTGATGATATTCGTAACCTCGATTGGAAAGTCACGATGCGAACAGGTAAACCTCATGTTCGTAGTTATACCGAAGAGAAAGACCGTAATGTGATGATCTGTGTTGATCAGCGCAGTTCGATGTTCTTTGCTTCTCACAATACCATGAAATCCGTTGTGGCCACCGAAGTCGCAGCATTGTGTGGATGGCGAGTGCTGAAAGATGGTGACCGTGTCGGCTTCGTGTTAGCCTCACACCAAAAGCTCTTTCATACCAAAGCACAGCGCTCTCAATCGGACTTATTGGCTCAGCTAAAACACCTTACCAAGGCTAATCAAAGCTTAGGTGTCAGTGTGAGCGACAGCGAAGGTGTTGGGTTTAGCCAATGGATTGAACTGATAAAACGAATGAGATTAAAGCAATCGACCTTAATCTTTATTAGTGATTGGCGAGATTGCCAAGAGCAACACCTTGACCGACTAAAACAACTGCAACAACACAACGACATCTTAGCCATTATGGTCACCGATCCATTAGAACAATCATTGCCTCAAGATTTGGCAAGCGCAAACTGGGTGGTGGGTGATGGTCGCTTTCAACTTAACCTGGATAGCCAATCTAAGGTTAACCTCGCAAGTGAAAGCCTTGCCCAAAAAGCGGCGCTCCAGAAACAGTCCCTTGCTAAATTGATGGCGATGAAAAACCTTCCTTATATCGAATTAGACACGTCAGGCAATCACATATCACAGCTGCAAAAGCTGGTGGGAGGGCGTTAGATGGCCGTTGAACATACGCCTCCAAGTACTTATATCCTTCGCGACCTACATGATGTCGACATTCCCGAGAGCGTGAGCTGGATGCCGCAAACTGTGGGTTGGAAGATCCTCGGCGTTGCCTTGCTGTTGGTTGCCATCTATCTGGCTTATCGTTTGGCGCAGAGATGGTGGAATAACCGTTATCGTAAAGAAGCGCTTCAAGAGCTCATGGTATTGGATGCAAGAGACAAAAACTCAACCGAACGAACCTTTAAAGTCCTCAAAGTGGTGCTTCGTTACCTAGACAGCAGTAATGCCAAGTTGTTTGGCCAAGCTTATGTAAACCGTCTGAACGCTTACCTGCCTGTTAGCGCTAACACCAGTGAAAACAGCAATGCGTTCTTTGCCGATGAAGTTTCGCAATTATGGATGCAGAGCTTAATTGACCCTAATGTCCGTTTGAGCTTTGAACAGCGTTTAGAGTTGATTCAAACCGCGATGATGTGGCTAAAGCTTCATAAACCCGATGTACAAACAAAACCGAATGTACAGGCAACGGCTGAGGGGCAAGACAATGTTTGATGTTTTATCTGCCAGCTTTGAATTTGTGCACCCGCTGTGGTTTATCGCGTTGCCTTTGCCGTTGTTGGTCTACTTTGCCGTGCCAGCTTATCGAACTAAGCAAATGGCGATTAAGGTGCCATTTTTTCGAGAATTGGTTGAAGCGATTGGCGAAGCGCCGTCAGAAGGTGCCAGCCAGTTAACACCAAGCTGGTGGCAACGAACTACGCTCATTATTTCCTGGGTATTGGTCGTGTGCGCGTTAGCGAAACCAACCATTATTGGTGAGCCACAGGTTCGCGAACAATTGGGTCGTGATGTGATGGTGGTGGTTGATTTGTCTGGCTCAATGGCGGAGCAAGATTTCACCTCTAAGCAAGGCGATAAAATATCTCGCTTAGAGGCGACCAAAGAGGTGCTGGCTGATTTTGCGACTACCCGAAAAGGTGACCGACTCGGTTTGATCTTGTTTGGTGATGCCGCGTTTGTGCAAACGCCTTTTACCGCGGACCAAAATGTATGGCTTGAACTGCTTAATCAAACCGATGTGGCGATGGCAGGGCAAAGTACCCACTTGGGCGATGCAATCGGCCTTGCGATCAAGGTGTTTGCACAGAGTGAAAAGCAAAGTGCTGCCGTTCAAGATTCAAACGTCGATACCAATGAAAAAGAGAAAGTCGTGATCGTATTAACCGACGGTAATGATACAGGAAGTTTTGTTGAGCCTATCGATGCCGCAAAAGTTGCCAAGGCGAAAGGCGTTCGAATTCATGTGATTGCGATGGGCGATCCGCAAACCGTTGGAGAGGTTGCTCTGGATATGGAAACCATCAAACGTGTGGCTCAAGAGTCTGGTGGCGAAGCCTTTGAAGCGCTTAACCGCGACGAACTGACCAAAGCCTATGCTCAGATTGGTGAGCTAGAACCTCAGTTATATGAAAGTACCACTTATCGCCCTAAACAGGGGCTGCACCACTATTTGATGGCGATTGTCGTAGTGATGTATTTGACCGCATTCAGCTTAGCAACGATACGCCGAAGATCGCTGCTCGCTGCTACGGCTAAGAATTTGAAAGGAGAGAGTGATGCTTGATTCTCTCACAATACAACAATTCTTTACCCAGTTTCATTTTATCCGACCTTTGTGGTTGTTGGCCTTTATTCCGATGTTCTTCCTGCTATGGGTTCGTTGGAGAGCAGAGACAAAACCAACGTGGAAAGACATTCTACCGGCACATTTACGTGATGCATTGACCATTGGCGAGACAGGCTGGCGCAAGCAACTGCCATTGAAGCTATTGGTGGTGATTGTGACTATCGCCATCATTATCTGTTCTGGCCCAACATGGCAACGTGAAGCATCGCCTTTTGGTGAAGACAAAGCGTCGATGTTGGTTGTACTCGATAATAGTGAATCTATGCTCGCTAAAGATTTACCGCCGAGTCGCTTGGAACGATCTAAGCAGAAAATTAGAGACTTATTGGCAGCGCGCAAAGGTGGTAATACGGGCTTAGTGGTTTACGCAGGCAGCGCACACGTCGCGATGCCCGTGACACAAGACAGAAAGGTATTGGAACCGTTTCTTGCGGCTATCACACCCGATATTATGCCGGTTTCAGGTAAATCAGCAGAAGCAGCGCTGCCACTGATCAATCAGCAACTGTCTGGTGAGTTAGGTTCGTCAGTGCTTTTAGTCTCAGATGGTGTGAATCCAAGCACCATTAGGGCATACGAGAGTTTCTTTAACGACAATCCGTATCAGTTGCTCATTCTAGCTGCCGGAAATCGCGATGTGGTGAGCGATAACCCTGTCGACCTCGATTCATTGCGCAATTTAGCAAACAAGACCGGTGGTCGAGTAATTGAGGTGACCGTTGATGATTCGGATATCCAACAACTGAACAGAGCGGTTGAAAGAAACATGCAACTTAACGGTGAATCTTCTATGCCATGGAAAGATATGGGCTATGGCCTGCTTATTCCAATGGCGATCATCATGTTGTTGTGGTTCAGAAAAGGGTGGCTGGTGCAGTGGTGTGTCGTTGGTTTGATGATCACAAGCAGCATCTATTCACCAAGCACTTTGGCGAAAACAGTCAACTTAACTGCTGAGAAACCCGTTGTGGTGGAGTCGCTTACCGCTTGGGATAAGACTGCTCAATGGTGGTGGGACTTATGGTTAACGCCTGACCAGCAAGGTCAACGCCTGTTGAACCAGAAGGAATACCTTCAAGCGGCCAAACATTTTACTGACCCAATGCGAAAGGGCGCGGCTTATTACTATGCTCGTGATTTTAAGCTCGCTCACAGTGCATTCCTGCAAACCAAAACTGACCTTGGTTTGTACAACGCGGCGAGCGCGTTAGCCAGGCAGCGTGAATACCTTGCGGCGCGAGACCTTCTAAAATCATTAAGCGAGGAAGAGGATCTGTCACCAGAACTAAGAACGGATGTGGAAAACAATCTTGCTGTGCTTAGCGGGATTGTCGAAGAGGTAAACCGAACCAGCGAAAGCCAGTCTGGAACCACAGATGGCCCTGAAGAATCTTTAGAACTCGAAGACGATCAGCCGCGAACGGGTGATGGTGCTGAAGAAGAAACGGTCGCGGAATTGATGCTCAAGGAAACACTTAACGCCAATGAAATCTTAGGCAGCCAAGAGCTTGCCGACAAATGGTTAAAACGCGTCGAAGCGGATCCTAAGTTCTTCTTGAAGTCGAAATTTCAAATTCAGTTAAGAGACCCTGCACCGTCTATCGAACAGACGCCAAAACAGGAACAGGCATCAAAACAGGAACAAGCACAATGAGTCGATACGATTTAGCTCTTGAAGCGATTCAATCAAAGCGAACGCGATTCACAGTCCGTAAGTGGTTGCTGTCGATGACTCTTATGTTGAGTTGGTTTTTTCCTGCTGTTGCTTCTGCTGCCGATATCTTCGATCTGCAAAAAAGTGGTGACGTTGAGCTTATCGCTTGGATTGGCGAGAAACCCAAGTCAGGCGAAAAGATAACGCCGACCAAAGTCAGCGTAAATGAACAGGTCATTCTGAACATTGAGGTGGCGACACCGCGCTGGTTAACAGGCGGCACTCGAATTGGCAGTATCGAAATCCCTAACGTGATTGCTAAACAGCGTAATCAACTTGCGACGAACTACACAGAAAGAGTCGATGGTACGACATGGTCACGTCAGCGTTGGGAAGTGACACTCTATCCGATGATTTCTGGTGAGTTTGTTATTCCAACCATACCCGTTCGTATCCAAGTTTCTGCTCCTGGTGGTTCAAACGTGGGTGGCACACTTTACACGCAGCCGATTCAGTTTGAAGCATCGCTTCCTTCAGGTTTACTCGATAATGAAACGCCTTGGTTTTCGGCGACAGACGTCAATGTAGAGCAGCAATGGCAACGCTCAAGTGAAAACTTAAAAGTCGGCGATGCCATTACTCGAACTATCACGATTAAGGCAAAAGACAGCTTGTCTGTGTTGTTGCCAGATGTGTTAACCAATGAGTCCACTCAGCAGTTCCAAGCTTACCCTCAGCCCAATCGGTTGGATGATACTCAACAACGTGGTGATTATCGTTCAAGCCGAGTTGAAGAGACGGTATATGTGATTCAACAAGGTGGAGAGTTTACGCTGCCAGAGTTTTCATTTCAGTGGTGGGACAGCAAAAATCAACGCCTTGAAAATGTGGTGATAAAAAGCGAAGTGTTTGAAGCCAAACACACAGTCCAATCTTTCATCAAGGCCTACATGTCGGTGTTTATTATGGTTGGTTTTGCGTTATTAGCCTGCATTGCGTTGATTGTCGCTGTTAAACGCTATTACACAAATCGTCCGACACCAAGTTGGTTGGTACTGCGTCGTTTACTCAAGCAAGGAAATTGGCCTGCATTAAGAACCTTTATTTATCGTCAATTGCGAAACCAAACCTCGCAGCTAGAACTGAATAAAGCGCAATTTGGTAAAGCGCAACATGGTAAATCCAATCGGCAAAAGCGTTGGCTAGAAGATAGCGAAGCCCTTCAACAAGGACGTGAAGATAACAACGTATTCACTCGTTTATGGAAAGGTTTAGGTAAGGTATCCAACGACAAATCAAGCCAGAGCAAATCGCACTCAATTTTTGCCCGTTTGAAAATTCCTAAAGCTTTGCCAGACTTAAAAGATAGAACTAAGTAGCAAACTTTAGTCATCCGTATCGAACATAATCGGCAGGTTCTTTACTATAGGAAACCTGCGTCTTTAATATGGAACTGTATGAAAAGTACTGAGCTAAATTTAATTCCGATATTTGTCGCTATCTACGAAGAGCAGAACTTATCTAGGGCTGCTAATCGCATGGATATAAGCCAACCTGCTGTGAGTAAGGCGCTTGCACGCTTGCGAGATATCTATGATGAGCCACTGTTTCACCGAACCACGTCAGGCGTAGCGCCAACCACTTTTGCTATTGATATTTATCCAGCTATGTCTGCGGCTTTGAAAAACTTTACATCAACACTGTCTGCATCACGCGATTTTGATCCTAAAACATCAAATCGTATTTTTTCTGTTGCTTGTGTTTCCGCAGCAAGCTATGAAATTATGCCAAGAGCGATGCAGTTGATCAGCCAAGTTGCACCTAACATAGCGTTAGAAGTTCACCCTCTGTTTACAGAAGATTTTGAGTCAGACTTAAGGCTGCAAAGGCACGATGTGATCATTGACATGACGCCAAGAGGACGAACCATACTCAAGCATGAAGTGCTATCTGCCGAAGAGCTTGTGGTTGTTTGTCGGCATGATCATCCGACAATTGGTGACACTATTGATATGGCGCAATTCTTAGCGCATGAACATGTAGTGGTTGCGCGTTGGCATGCACGTAAAAGCTTATTAAGTTCTGACCATTTTAGTGAGTTGGAGAAACGTAGAATCGTGTATCGCGCTGCGGGCGTTGTTGAGATGCTTCCAGTTATTGAGGGTTCGGATGCGATTGGTGTTATGCCTATTTCATCAGTGCGTTGTTTTGCTGAAAAGTACACGGTAAAAACATTGCCATTACCATTCGAACTGGAAGAACTCGATATGTGTATGATCTGGCACCCAAGCCGCACTAACGAGACAAGTCATCAATGGCTGCGCGCTAAAATCAAAGCAGCAGCAAAAGCTATCTCAAAGGTAAGTTAAGTGTTCTTTTGGGGACGCGAGACCGATTTATTAACGAATATCTATCGGGGAGTACCTGACGATAGTTGGTACTTGAACTAAAATTACAGATGAAAGCGATACGCTTTGATAGCTGAAAAGCTAATGGCAACAAGAGCCGTTTATCTCTCTAGAATCAATCTGTTTTGATAAAACGGCTCTTGTGTGTCGAACAGGGTTTAAAACGTTGAATGGCAAACGTCAGTCGTTTCGATTACTCGACGATTTCTTGCAGCACTTCTCCAATTGACCCGCTTGGTTGGGTGATACCCAGTTTGTTCGACAGTGTTGGCGCAATGTCATATGGCGTGATTGGACGAGAAACCTTCTTAGCGTCCACATCATAGCCAGCGAAAATAACCGGTACATGTGTGTCATATTTCCAAGGTGAGCCATGAGTTGAAGCAATTTGTAGGCCTTCCATGTCGTTAATGTAGCTGCGCGGTGCAAAGACTACATACACGTCGCCAGAACGAGCAGGGTGATAGTTGTTTTTGATGAGCTGCATCACATGCGTATCCGGTACTCGGTTGGCTGCGATATCACTGCTTGATACAGCAAATGCAACGCCTTTCACTTTTGCAATTTCATCAGCAATGGCTTCTTGTACCTTAGCCAGATCTAGCTTCTTCTCAGCAATAAGATCATGATTCAGATAGATATAAGGTTGCGCATACAAACGAATTGCGTCTTTGCTTAGACCAAATTCATCCTTCAATCGTTTCTCAACACCACTCGAGAGTAGAGTGTCTTTATTGAAGTATTGGGCTTGATTGAAACCAAGCGCATTTGCCGCAGGTGAAGATTCAGGCACACCATGATCGGCAGATAGCACAATTAATGTGTTTTCTAGCCCGACTTGGTTATCCACAGTTTTGAAAAGCTTAGCGAGAGTCTTATCAAGTCGGATAAGGTTGTCTTCTGTTTCTAGGCTTTCAGGGCCGTAGAGGTGCACCACGTAGTCGTTTGATGAGAAACTCACAGACAGATAATCAGTCACGTCGCCTTGGCCAAGCTTCTCTTGTATCAGTAAGGTGCTAGCGAAGTTTTCTGTGATTTCGTCACCAGCAGGGCTGACGGTTAGGGTGGTGCTGTAGTACTTGTAACTTGCCGGACCGTATGGGTGAGGGAAGGTACGTTGGAAATCACCGAGTTTCACTTTGTGTTCGGTATCGTGTTCTTGCAACGTGTATTTCTCACGCGGTAATGAGAGCGCCCATTTCTGTTTGGAATACTGAGCAGCAATCGCTTTCTCGTTCCAGCGTGATACCCAATCTGGGTACTGGTCGTAATAATAGTTACTGGTGACAAATTCAGATTGTGCTTTGGAGAACCAGAAGGCTTTACCACTGTGTCCCGCCAATGAGATTGCGCCGCGGTCTTTCACAGATACGCCGAACACTTTTGATTTGCCACTATTGGAAATCGTCAGCTCATCACCAAATGTGGTGGAGAGTATTGGCTCCGGAGAGCGGCCATCGCCTTGTGCTGTCTTCTGCGTTGGGTCGATCTCTGTTGCTTTGTCGACACCCGCACCAGAGGTCAGCATTTGGTAATTAGCGTCTTCTACGTTATACACCAAACGTTCTTCGCTACGGTCATACCAAACATTACCTACCATGCCGTGTACGCTCGGTGGAGCGCCTGTTGCAAGCGATACATGGCCCACAATCGTTTCTGTGTTGCCATGTTGGTAGTTCGCGTTGGTGTAGTAAGTACCATTATCCATTAAGTACCGGAAACCGCCTTCACCGAAGTTGTGCTTATATCGTTCGATTAGATCTGCGCGCAGACCATCTACCGTGATTTGAAGGATGAGATTTGGCTTTTCCGCAGCTGAAGCTGGAAGAGCGCAGAGTAACGCGAGTGTGAGTCCTGAAAGTTGGGTGTATTGCATAGCGTGTCCTTGTTCAGTGTTTTCGCAGATTTCTACCGTTTGGCCAGATTTCTAACGTGTGTACAGTGCGAATCGTATTTTTAGTCTTGTGGTGAGGCTTTAGTGAGCCGTAACTTTCGGCACCTTTAACTCGTGCACATCTTTAGCTAGTTCGTATCCTTCACTAAACGTAAGCCCATGTCGGACATGGTGATCGATTGGCTTGCAAAATCACGACGGTAACTTTCAGATTCATTTTCGTCATAAGCAAAGCTGCCACCGCGAACTGATTTGTGTGATAAACCGACGTCGCTGTGTTTTGCGTTGTTTGGGTTGTCTGTTGGGCCGAATCGGTAGAAGGTGTCATCGAAGGCATCGATAACAAACTCGCCCACGTTTCCTGTCATGTCATATAAGCCTAGTTCATTTGGTTTCTTTAGCCCGACGGGATGGGCGCGATTTTTAGAATTTGCTGAGTACCACGCAACATCATCTAAGTTGTTGGAACCACTGTAAGTATAGCCCTTGCTCTTGTTGCCACCTTTCGCTGCAAATTCCCACTCAGCTTCAGTTGGTAAACGGTATTCTTCACCCGTAAGTTCGTTCAATTGTTCAACGAAGTAGTTCGCCTGTTGCCAACTTAAGTTATTGACCGGAATTTGTGGGTTTTGGAAATAACTGAGAGATGAACCCATTACCGACTCGAACAATTCTTGAGTCACTTCAAACTTGGCGATGTAGAAACTATCTACAGTTATATCTCGCGCTGGTCGTTCTGC
This sequence comes from Vibrio minamisatsumaniensis, assembly GCF_050337445.1. NCBI lineage: Bacteria > Pseudomonadati > Pseudomonadota > Gammaproteobacteria > Vibrionales > Vibrionaceae > Vibrio > Vibrio minamisatsumaniensis. Next base: position 50,341 of record NZ_JAKJSY010000019.1, read on the forward strand.
TTTGCTTGCTTCAGGTTCGTTCGAACCCATGGTGAATGTACCACCTTCAACTAGCACCATATGTTGGTCAATTTGTTGGGCGATGGGGTGTGTAGGCACGCTTGCACAGCCACTCAGAAGAATAGTCATGGTGACGCTGCTAATTGTTGCTAACTGTTTGTAATTAAGAAATTTCATCACGTGCCTCAGATGTTCGAAATAGGGTCTAATTCTAACGTTTAAGGTCATTCCTATTGGTTATAAAGGGTATAACATGTCACTTGATCGAATAGGAATTATGATGGCTCCAGAATACTAAAATAGGTAGGTAAATCATGCATATTACTCAAGGTCCACAATATAACGGTAAAGCGTCTAAGCGCTTGCATGTCATGGCTAAGCCGATTGGTGCAGCGTGCAACATTGACTGTAAATATTGTTACTACCTAAGTAAGCAAGATTTGTTGGAGTACCAGAAAGGTCGTTCTCCTCGAATGGATGATGAGACGTTAGAAAGCTACATCCGACAATACATTGAAGGTCAAAATACCCCTGAAATCATCTTCTCATGGCAGGGTGGTGAGCCGACTATGCTCGGTTTAGCGTATTTTGAACGCGTGGTTGAGCTACAGAAAAAGTACCAACCTGAAGGTGTATTGATTTCAAATGACTTACAAACTAACGGCACATTGTTAAATGACGATTGGGCGGAGTTTCTTGCGAAGAATAACTTCCTGATCGGCTTGAGTATTGATGGCCCAGAGATGCTGCACAACGCCTACCGTACTAATCGTGCTGGACGCGGCACCTTCAAACAAGTGATGGCGGCTGTGGAGCTGCTGCACAAACACCAAGTGAAGTTCGCAACGCTGACTTGTGTGAATAATCTCACCAGTCAAAATGCACTTGAGGTGTATCGCTTCCTACGTGATGTGGTGAAGTCTCCACAAATGCAGTTTATTCCTATCGTTGAACAGAAAACCTTTAGAACGGTTGCACCACAAACATCCCAAGTGAGCGAGCAGCTAAAACAAGGCGACAAACGCCTGATTCCGGGGCATAAAGACTCGATCATGGAATCGTGGTGTGTGTCGGATTTAGCTTGGGGTAATTTCCTTATTTCTGTATTTGATGAGTGGGCGAAGAACGACATTGGTAAGGTGTTTGTACAGTATTTTGAAGCGAGCGTAGAAACATGGATTGGTCGCCCGAACCCTCTGTGTACCTTAAATGAGATATGCGGAAAGGGCTTGGCAATGGAGCCAAATGGCGACGTATTCTCATGCGATCACTATGTTTACCCTGAGTACAAAATTGGCAATATTCATCACGAGAAACTTGATGATTTGGCGTACAGCGCAGCACAGCAAAAGTTTGGCTTTGCTAAATCACGCACACTGACCAGTCAATGTCAGCAATGTGATTACAAGTTCGCTTGTCATGGTGAGTGCCCTAAGAACCGCTTTATCAAAACCCGTGCAGGCGAATCGGGCTTGAACTACTTATGTGCAGGTTGGCACAAGTTCTTTTCTCATGTCGATAAGTCGATGGCGTATATCGCTCGCGCGATGGGGCATCCAGTCGCACATGGCAAATTCAGCGACTCAGTATTAATGGCGCATCGAGCAAAACAGGCGCAACAAGCTACGTTCGAGACCAAGTTTTAACTCTTTCTTTGGGTTAAAAGATCCAAGAAAAATTTAATCAGATACGAGTCTAAGGACAGGCTAAGTTCTCCAGTTTAAGGTAATACTATGATGAAGAAGAGTTTAGCGACGGCTGTTGCTTTATTGGTTTCAACGTCCGCATTGATTTCAACATCCGCATTGAGTTCAACGTCTGCGCTGGCAGCGAATAGCGTTCAAAAAATGGTTGACGCGCCAGCACAAAATATCAATCAAGTGCTTGAAGTGACGGACACTCAAACCCGCATTCAACAGTTGTCTTACATGGCACAAGATCAGAATCAATCCGTTGAAAATCGTATTAGTGCACTGCAAGCGCTTGCTTCATACCCAAGCCAAAATGCGCTGGTGGCGGTGGCAAGAGGCTTAAAAGATCAAAACCCTGAAGTTCGTGAGGCGGCGATTATCGGTTCTGAACCTTACCAACTTGAGCACCGTTGGGTGTTAGTTTCGCCTTTGCTGAGCGATACAGATTCTATGGTTCGCCACACGGCGACATCCAATTTAATTCGTGATTTCAATGCGTTAGATAACGACCAGAAAGCACAAATTGAACCACCAGTTACAGAGTTGATTCACTTCTTAGAAATGCAAAAGTCCGAAAAGTATCAATTACTGTTTGCTGATGTGCTCCGTTGGCACAATGACTGGGATAAGGCGGAGACGGTTTATCTAGAGCTGATCAAGACTTACCCAAAAGAAGCACAGGTTTGGTTGAGCTACGCAGATAATTTTCGTGCACAGAACAAAGATCAACAAGCAGTCGAAGTGTTAGATCGTGGTTTGGAGAACGTACCAAACAATGCTGCTCTGCACTATTCGAAATCGCTGACTCTGGTTCGTCTTGAAGACAAGACCGCGGCAGCTAAAGAGATTGAAGTGGCTGCGAAGCTAGCGAAAGATAACAGCTATTATTGGTACCTAAATGGGGTATTACAAGAAGCGTTGGATATCGACAAGTCGACGAAATCGTTCGAGACCGCGTATTTGATCTCAGGCTCTCCAGAGCAGTTATACGCGGTGTGCGATATCTATGTGCGTTATGGTAATGAAAAGACCGATGATTGTTTAAGCGAACTGGGCAAAGTGGCTCCAGATTATGTTATCGAGCAGTTGAAAGAGAAACGAGTCAGCTCAAACTCGTGAGTTTAAGCAGATCCAGTGTAAATCAAGCCAGTCGATATACTCGAGTGGCTTTGATTTTTTCAATGACAACGAAGTTGACGTACGGTTGTCACTTTGGGTTCACTAAGCGATTAGCACGCTTGACCTACGTACACGTAATAGTATTGAGAAGCGTTGAAGATGAAACCTTAATCAATCCATTCTTGTGTTAACGTTTTTACATTCGTTTCCAATGTCGGTGTATTCCAATTGAGGTTCGCTCCAATCTGTAGGTTCTTTGTTAACAAGCGACGCTTTCTATTTGGTTTAGTAGTTTCTCTTTACTTACAGGCTTCGCGACATACCCATCCATACCTGAATCAAAGCACTTTTGAATATCATCATCGATAACACTGGCCGTTAACGCGATAATAGGCGTTTTACTTAAGCCTTGGTTTTTCTCGTGTTTTCTGATCTCTCTTGTTGCTGTGAAACCGTCCATAACGGGCATCATACAATCCATCAGAATGATATCGAAGCTACTGTCGTTTAGGTACATGTCTACAGCAATCTGCCCATTGTCTGCAATTTCAAAGGCATAACCGGCCTTTTTTAGCATTATAGAAGCAACTTTCTGGTTCACTCTATTATCTTCAACTAGCAGTATTTTCTCAGGTTTGAGTGGCGTTGGTTTTTGTTCCGTTTCCTCTAGCAAAATAGGTTTTTCTGCTACCACGTTGAGAATTGGAGTGACGGTTGCGGGTTGTTTCTTAGGTTGGGCACTATGGAACGCGGGGAGGGGCATTGCTTCGACCGAGGTGATAATTTTCTCTTTAAGCGTCTCGAACTTGAATGGCTTTGGTACGTAGTCATCCATACCCACGTCGAAACACTTCTGGATATCGTCATCGATGACACTGGCGGTCAATGCAATGATCGGGACGCGACGGGTTGCCCCTGTTTCTTTTTCAATTCGTCGGATGTTGCTTGTGGCGTCAAAGCCATCCATAACGGGCATCATGCAATCCATAAGTATCGCCGCGTAATCAGGGTTAGCGGTGAACATGTCAATGGCTTCTTGCCCATTATTCGCAAACTCGAATTCAAAGCCACTCTTACCGACATGGAGCCCAGCAATCTTCTGGTTGATCTTGTTGTCTTCGACGATGAGGATTTTATCTTGGATTTCTCTCGGTTGCAGGCCTATCTTTGATAGTTCTGTTAACCCTCGTATATCACAAAGCTCAATCGCTTTAATTAAACGCAAGCCGAGCAAGGGGTGCGCGACTTGCGCTGTAACATAGTCGCCAAGATCCGCTGGCTCACTTAAGAATGATCGTATCAAACAGATAGTGATGCCGTTTAAATGCAGCTTAGCTAAGTGATCTACGTAGTCGCTCGCCAGGAATGCGTCATCTTCCACGAAAACGACGGTGATTGGCTTTGAGTATTTTTGAGTGGCGAGTTGTTGTGTCATTGCCGTTGTGTCATTGGTGGTCTGAGTTACCTCTAACCCATAAAGGTTAAGTTCACTTTCTATTCGTTGTGAAAGCATCTTATCGTTGCTCAGAATATAGATATTACCGGTCGCTACACTTGGTTTAGGCAAGACGAGATCAATGGGTAAATCTAGGTCGAAGTAGAAACAGCTCCCTTTACCTTTAACAGAGTCGAGTTGAATTTGTCCCCCCATCAGTTCAACCAATTGTGTACTGATAGCTAGGCCGAGCCCCGTACCACCAAATTGGCGTGTCGTTGAATTATCTTCTTGAGCAAAGGGTTCAAATATCTGTTTTTGTTGTTGTGAATTGATCCCAATACCTGTGTCTCGTACAGCAAACCGAGTGGTGACACTGTTTTCTGCTTTTTTGAGCGTTTGGATCGATAATGTCACGCCACCTTCTGTAGTAAACTTGACCGCGTTCGACATAAAATTCATTATGATTTGTCTTAAACGGTGATCGTCTATCATCACTCGTGCCGGTGTGTCTGGACTGATGTCGACGTTAAGTGAGATGTTTTGTTCTTTTGCTTTTGGCACAACAATGGATGCGATGTCATATATTGACTCTCTAATGGACGCCGAGTGTGGGCTAATTAATAGCATGCCAGATTCAATTTTAGAGAAGTCTAAGATATCGTTGATTAAACTTAGTAGCAGTTGAGACGAGGTTTCAATTGTATCAACGTAATCGCGTTGTGTGGGGGTTAGAGGAGTATCGGACAAAATCTCCGAGATACCGATGACTCCATTCAAGGGAGTACGAATTTCATGTGACATGTTGGCTAAGAAGCTGCTTTTGGCTTTGCTTGCTTGGATTGCATTATCTTTCGCTTGCTCAGCGTCATCTTTGGCTTTCTCTGCATCTTCTTTTGCTTGGGTTAGTTTTTCTTGAGCATTGTCTTTTTCTATGGTCAATCGTTCAACCTGTTGGACAAACAGGCTGAGTTCATCTTTACCTTGAATCAATTGCTTTAAAGAGGGGCGTGGTTCACCTTTCTCATGTTTTAAAAAATTAAGCACTAATTCAAGGTTATTGGTCACTTGTCTTGCAAGGTTCAACGCCAACCCCATGACGATTGCAGCCAGCAACGTAACGATAGTAATAAACAGGGTTCTTTGCATCTGAGCATTTGAGATGGCTTGAGCAACCTCAACTTTAAACTCGTGTTTGATGATATCTTCTAGATTTTGTAACAAGCTAAAGCGAGTGTTCATGGCCTTTAACCCACTGACTATTTCTTCACGCGTCAGCTGTTGTGTACCCGAAATATCATGAAGTTCATGACGAATTTCTTGGCTTTGAATAAAAACATCGTTTTTAAATACTTCCACCATTAACGAGACTTGGCGTTCATTCGTATTCAAAGCCACGAAACGTTCTAAAAATAGGAGTTGGCGTGCACTTAGGCCTTCGATGGTCTCCGCCAGTTCAAAATCGTATTCATTCTTTTGTTGGTAGATATCAACTAAAGATGAACTTAACTTAAACTCTTCGTTTGACCAAAACATCAGCCACTCTATCTGCAGTAAAGCAGCAAGGTGTTGTTGAATCTCTCGTTTGGTGACGTCGAAAGGCACTTTTTCGATTGTGAGTAACAGTTGCTGGTATAAATGACTTTGCCATTCAATGGCGTTAAGTTTGTCATAACTGTCAGTGCTTTTTATCATTGACAATGTGGCTTGACTGAAGTCTGCGATTAATTGATTAACTTCTTGATCACCCTCTTTAAAAAGATTAGGGGCGAGGGCTTTTAAATTCACATTGAGCTGTTCACTTCGCTCAACAAATTCTTCGGCGTTAGGTGTTAAAGTGCTTTTGTATAACAGCGAAACATCTTCTAAGTATTCAGCCAATTGACTTGTTCGTTCAAAGTCAGCTAACTGAGTCGTTAAAACATGAGCCTGCCTACCCGCTAAAAAAAGGAGTAGTGAAATAGGGAGTAAAACTAAGCCAAAGAGCTTGTGTTTGACTGAAAGGTTATTCCAGACTGTGAATGCCATATAAGATTCCGTTCAACGGTTTTATATAAAAACAGTAGAATAAAAATGGCAATATAGAAACTTTGAGACGGTAAATTTAATGGAAGTGTGGTGTAGGTGTAATTTCTTTTGATTCCTAAACTTACCTTAAAAGATAGTGGCTTTGACACCACCAATAGTTATCTTCGGTCAGTTTGTCTTTTATCCGTGTTGAAATGTGGCCTATTGGATAGGCTGTTTTGAACCAATTTTGTCTTGGTTTACTCCGAATAGGAGTTGTTCTAACACTGTTTTTGCAGAAGATTCCAATGTCCAAACGCCCAACATTCGGTTAAGAGCCGCTCGATACGCTTTGTTTGTAAGCAGGAATGCGAGCGTGCTCGTGTCAGTATCCAAAACATGTCTCTGGATAACGGTGAGCTCAGCTTTGTTTGCGATGTCTATTTTCTTGAGGTTGAATGCGGGTAGAAATGCACACTCGTACCATACCTCAACGATCTCTCGGAGTTCGATTTCTTCTTCAGGCACGTCACCGCCCTGAAATATATGTTTTTCAGGGATTGCGGATGAGTAAACGACATCCAGCTTGTCGACAACGAATGTGGACATTTTCTTCCTTGTTACCTTGAGTATCGGGATGAATAATCTCTCTCGCTTATGAATTTGTCAATTACATCTCTCTCGTTAAAGAGTGAATTGCGATTAAGCGTTATGGTTTTAGCTTAAACTATTTAAGTATTTGTCTGTTAAGCCAAAGTATTTCAAATTGCCATCTGGCTCCAGCACTAAACTCATGTTTGATGTTGCGATCAAACCAGGATCACTCGTCGAAAAAATCACGGTTTTATTCAACAATTTATCGGAGAACAGACGGTTAAAGTATTGAGCGTTTTCTTGCTCTACACCATTGAACGGCTCATCAATGATAATCAGAGATTGCTCGCAGTCACCTAAGCCAAGCGCGAGACGCAGTTTTTGCTGAATTCCATTTGGAAGGTTTTTGCATTTATCCACGCTTAACTGAGTCGCTAAGCCATCCGGAAGCCACTCATCTAACTCGAAGAAGCTGATCATTTCTTGCATCTTGTCTGTTGGAATAAGCCCGTTATGTAGAATGAAGTTGGTCTCAAGTGAGCCTTCGAAAATGTGCAAATTAAAAGGGATGTAGTTAATTGACGTTCGATAACGGTAGCTATTGAACTGTTTAATGTTGTATCCATCGACAGACACCGCACCTTGATAGCGCTCTTCTAAACCAGCAATGATTGAAATTAAGGTGGTTTTACCGCATCCTGTAGGGCCACCAATGACGACTTTGGCACAGGGAGGAATTTTGAAACCAAGGTTGGTTAAGCCGGTCGCGGCTCCTGCGTATCGATGACTGACACCACTACCTACAATGCTGCCTTGGAATAGGCGAATCGGTGGGCTTTTCTCTAAGGTCAATTTGTCATCATTCATCAACATCAAATTGTTGATTTGGGCTGCTGAAGCCTTAATCGACTGGTACTTAGAAATGGAGTTATAGATCCCCATGATAGGACCTAGTGCCTTCCAAACCAGAATGACAGTCGCGAGCATGGCACCCGCATCAGAAGTACCATCCATTACGCCAATAACCGCGGCAACGATACTGGCTGTGCCAATCACTTGAATTAGACTGCCACCAGCAGCTTGAATCTTACTGTTTGTCACAGCCACATTCTCGGCATCGCTGGTGCTTTGCATATGTGATGCACTGAATCGAGATTGAACGACACGAAGTAAAGGTAGGCCTTGGATAGTTTTGATGCCACGAAGGATTTCGTTCCATTGATACGAGACCATCGCATTGGCGCGCGAGCTTTTGGATGTGGCTTGTGAATAGCTATAGCGTGAGTAAATACAGAACACTAACATCAGTATTAAGCCACCCATTACTACCAACGCCGCTGTACCAGACATCAGAGCAATGGCGATGATAAATACGATCACAAACGGCATATCAAAATAGCTGAGGGTGGATTCTGCGGTGACTAAGCGCCGGAAGGTGTCGATATCGTTCAAACGGGCCAACTGGGAAGAGACCCCGGCAGTGGATGTCATCGCATAGGGTAGCCACAGTAACTTAGATATCACGGCTTGCGAGATGTGAACGGCGAGATCTTTACCGGAGGTCGCAATAATGTTGACGCGCATTTTCTTAAAGAAGTATTCAGAGAAGCCGACAATGATGGCAAACAGAGTTAACCAATACAGTGTCGCCTCAGAACTCGAAGTGAGTGCGAAGTTGTAAACACTCATAATAAAGAAGGGTTGCAACGCACCTAGAATACTGATGACGAAACTCAGAATGATTAAGCTCTTTAGCTCATTGTTATAGCGATAGAAAGCGTATTTAATCCAATTGCTTCTGTCTTGCGATTCCGGCGGTGGTTCGCGGAATAGACGAGAGTACTCGCTAATAGAAATCAGCAAGCAGGGTTTTTGACACATTGGATATTCAATGGTGTTGTTGTTCGTGTAATCAAACAGCAGCAACTTTCCATCGTTAGTACCTAAGAAGATTGCACTTAGATTCTCTATTTCAATAAAGCATGGGTGAGGGTACTTATCGATATTCTCGAGTGTCTTTAGCTTGGTCACATCACAGCGATATCCAAGACGCTCGATGGTCGCAGTAAAACTGTCGCCGTCTTTGGGTTTTGGAATAAAAGCATCGCTGAGTATCGCGGGTGTGCCTTCCCATTCGAGTGCTATCAGGGTGTAGGCCAAGCCACGAATAAGTGGCGATTGACTGTAACGTTCGTCGTATCCGCTAGATTCAAAATCCAAGACACGTTGCGGCACATTATTGAAGTCTACTAGGATACTCATTGGTCACCTCCGGTAAGTTTTACGCGTTTGAGGCGGTGGTTAAGTTTGTCCATCTTATTACTGGCGATGATTAGGATTTTGTCATTGGCACGATAAGCGGTACTGGTAAGAACAACGCGCGCAAACTCCTCATCAAAGACACAATCGATGTCATCAAATATCAATACACGTTTACTGGCGAGCAGGGCGCGAACCAATAATAAGGCATAGCCAACTTGGCGTGAGAATGGGTTACGCATATGGCCTTTGAGTTCTGTATAAAAACCGGCAGGAAGCCCATCAATTTGCGCTTTGATGTTCATGGTTTCACACAGTGCAAACGCCGTGTTATTCAAGCTTGGCCGGAAGCAGGTGAGGTTATCGATAATGGTGCCTTCGACGAACGAACTGGTTTTATCGACCATCAAGACACTGTTACGCCAAACGTTGTAGTTAATGTCATCGAGAGCGGTATCGTTAATCATGATATCCAGTTTGCTGTCTTTGCTCTGCCTAGTAATACAGTTCGCGAGGTGGGTTTTACCTGAACCACTTTTTCCCGTGAGTAAATAAGCTTGCCCAAGTTCGAATTCGATACGCTGCTTTCCAGAATACTTAACCGAAATGCGTTTAACTTCGGTTGTCTCATCTTGCTGTTCTACAGAAGCAACGAGTTCCAATAATTCTGCTATGCGTTGGATGTGGAGTTTATTTAATTCCCAACGACTCGCGGTTCGCATCACTTGCTGATACGGCGCAAAGTAACGGTTGGTCAACATGATAATTGCAGCCATGATGCCTTGGCTTGATTCCATGTTAATCACCGCGATTGCCAGAACCACAACAACGCAAGCAATGGAGAGTTGTTGGATGAGTGATAATATTAAGCCGAAGTTCGATTCGATTTGCTCATATTTGATGTTTTCAACTTCACGCTCTTCGACCATCTGTGTCATTAAACTTTCGACGCGATACTCCATATTCCTGGATTTGATATCCAGTGGGCTAGAGATGATCTCAATGATTTTTGATGTTGTTAAACCTTCGATATCGGATTTGCTTTTAAGGCTACCAATTTTCTGTTTAGAAATGTGCCAAGCAAAAATAGCGAGGATGATGGAGGCGAGTAAAATAGTAATGCCAGCCCATAAGTTGATTAATCCAATAATAAGTATGGTGATGACGCTAACAGCAAAGTTGATGAGTGCTCGAACGGATTCCCCGCCAAAGAAGGTCTTGAGTTCAGGAATGGTTGAGATTCGTTCTAGGTATTCGCCCGGTTCTAAACGGCGGAATTTAGAGATCTCAGCCAAACAGATGGATTGAAATACTTTATTGGTTAAGTTGGTCTCAAACTGCCTCATGATGACTGAGGAGATCTTCTCTTCCTGATTTTTTAAGTGATAGTCGAGGAAGATAGAAATCAAGATAATTGCGAATAATAAGTACAGAGTATCTTGTGCTTGGTTAGGTAACACTCGGTCAAAAATGATCAGAATAGAGAAGGGCAGTACCAAGCCAAACAGGGTCGAAATTATCGTTGAGAAAGTCAGATAACACTTATCGGCTATATTGATCTTTTGCGAAAACTGTTCAGTTTGCATTACGATCTCCTTTCTTCAATGACTCCGTTGAGAGAAGGTGTTTAGGCACCAAATCTTGACTGTCTCGCCCCTCAATATCACTCATCAATTGCATGATACTCTCTATAGATTGTACAGAGAGGGCCCCCTTTATTTGCTCAAGTTTGATGGTTTCGATGATGTAGTCGTAACGTGCGCTTTCGTAGTCTCTCAAAGCGCTGAACAGTTTACTTTCCGCTGCTAGCAAGTCGGTGATGGTACGCGTGCCTAATTGGTAGGCTCTTTGGATCCCTTTATAAGAGGCGTAGTTGGCGCGAATGATGTTTTCGTAACTGCTGATAGACTGAGAAAAGTCGTTAATGTTGAGGATTGCAGTGTTCACATTGTTACGTGTGGTGTACAGCGAGTCTTGATAAAGCAGCTCAGTTCGTTCAATTGCTGTCGACGATTTTTGATATTTATAATAATCAGAACCACCAGATAAAATAGGCACAGCGAGGTTTAAGCCCACGCTGGTTGAGTTACTTTCACCTGTCGCTGTAATGTCGGTTTTATCGTAGTTATTGGCGTCATCATGTCGATAGCTGGCTGAAAGCGATACAGTTGGTAAGAAGTTTGAACCGCTCTCTTTTAAGCCTCTACGGCTTCTTTCTACGTTTTTCTTTGCTACTAATAAGTCGTTATTGAGCTTTAATGCTTGATCCATAATTGAGCGCTGCTCTGTCTCATTTATCTCTTTTAAAGGCACGCTTTCGTATATGTCTTGCGACGGAGTAATAGGGTATTGAATTTGGATCGACAGCCCGTTGAGAATGACACGTCGATCTTTCTGCAAGGTTCTTAATCGGTTCGACACGCCTTCTTTCTGAGCAATCACTTCGTACAATTCACTGGCGGCGGTGTTACCTAGCTCTACATTGCGTCGCATTTGATGTTCACGCGTTTCAGACGATTTGAGTTCAACCCTGGTCGCTTTAATTTGGGCGTTGTTCTTCAAATACTCAAAGTATTGAGACCCGATTTCCGAAATGGTGCTTTGGATTTTGTTCTCGTGTTTAATTTCTTCGATATTGAAGTCGAGCTTTGCTGTCCCATATTTGAAAATGTCACCCAGATTGAATATGGATTGGGATAACGAAAGACTGTAGCTGTTTGAGTTATAGCTAGAGGTTTCATCGGGCACGCTAGATAGCAAGGTTTCATTCTCATTCCATGTGGTATCGGCTGCACCATTGAGTGACGGCAGAAATTTAGAGCGACTGATACCAATGTTGTACTCGTTTTCTTCCACGCCTTTATCACTGGCACGAAGAGACAGGCTGTTTTGCAGGCCGAGCTCTACCGCCTCTAGCAGGGTCGTCGCCGATGCTGAAGGTGTCGTGCTGAATGCGAGTGCAGCTAGTATGCTGCTAGTTAAGTTTCTGTACCGCCACATACTTGTTGATCACCTTGATGATTTGGTCGCTTTTATAAGGTTTGCTGATCACGTAATCCATTCCGGCTTCAATACAAGCCTGGTGTTCGTTACTGCTGGTCAATGCGGTTGCACCTATGATGGTGCAAGGGTTTTTCTCGTTTTCTTGTTCGAATTGGCGAATGCGTTTTGTGGCTTCGATGCCGCCCATACCCGGCATGATGCAATCCATGAAGATGATGTCAGAACGTTTATTCATGAAGTGCTTCACGGCATCGGCACCATCGCCAACGGTGTCTGGTTCATACTCTTGCTTGGTCAGAATTCGTTTCAGTAAGATCTGCTGAACTCGGTCATCTTCTACGATAAGGAATGAGCTGTTCTCCATCTGCTCTTCTGATGCTTCCGCTTCCATAATGGTGAGCAAATTAGGAATAAACTCGTAAGGGATAGCAGGGGCGTTGATGATCTTGTCGACGAAGCTATGACACTCTTGTGCTTGCTGAGTGCTAGTCACTGACAGTAGCAATTTGGTGTTGGGATGATTTTTTAGTTGGGATTTCACTGTTTTACTCAACGACGGCAGCTTGTTGGGTTCAAAGGTATCGGTCAGCATAATCGCGTCGTAATCACCGAATGTTTTCGCCGCTGAGAAAAGCTCATTTGCAGTGCGAATCTCGGTGATGTCCAGCCCCAAATTGCTGAGCATCTTCTTCATCACATCGATACGGATTTGAGTATTGGCGCACAGCAGTAAACGCTTGCCATCGAAGCGAGTCTTCTCTGTGTGGAAGTTCTTAGCTTTAAGATCAAGCTCAATCTGAAAACGTTCCTGAGCCCCTGACTGGAACCAGTGACTCTCGTAATATCCGTAATCTTTCAGAACGCTTTTTGCTAAGTCATCGGTGTTGGTCGTATGGTCTTTGTGTGCGCTCCAATGGAGTTTATTGAGCTTGGCAACAGAGACATCCAGCGTTGATAAGAAGTTGAGGTTGATGGTGACACGGGTATTTTCCATGTCTGACGCCGCACCCGATTCAATCGTCACAAACAGTTTCTTATTTGATTTGAGTTGAATAGCATTGGAAAGCTGCAGGAACAATATCCAGAATAAGCTGGTGGATTGGCCTTCTACACGATGGGGTAAGTTGTCAGAGATAAAGCAGTCCAGTTCGCCTTCATTTCGCTGAATTTTAGCGCTGATATGAACCATTAATTCCGACAGTACGTTGAGTAGTGAAAATTCGCTTGATTTACTTTCTGTGCCCTGTGAAATCAGACGATTATAGTTTTCTGCTAACTCAGATAAAGTACTACATGCCGAGGTAATATCCTTCGCCATCAATACGCCGTTTTCATCGGTTTCTTGAATCAGATATTGGACACCACCGTTGATGGTATTGGTGATTCCGCGAATCTCATAACCGATTAATGCGTACAGCTGTTTGTAGAGATCGTTATTGCGTTTTTGGTCTTCCAATTTACCGAAGATTAACTTCAAGTGAGAGTAGATCTGGCGTTGCTTTGGATTGATGCTCACTTCGTTAAGAAGCTCTTCAAGCCGTTGTAAATCGAGTTGCTTCAGCTCTTGATACAGGGTATCGAATTCATCGTCGATTTCGCGTTCGTTAGAGCTGGATTTCTTCAGTTTCAGCATAGCGACTGAGTTGGATAAAATCGTAATCACAGCCAATATTACGACCACCATAAACAACCAGATAAAGAACTCGTTTTTCTCTGACATTAAGTCATTTGCATGGTTGCTAAACATGGTGCGATAGTTATCGTCCATCTGCAGATAGTTATTGGTCAATGAAAGGTACAAGCCTAATACGTCGTTACGTGTTTTTGGGCTATCGGAGAAACGATTTATCGCTAATTCCAGTTGTGTGTATTCAGTTGCCCCAACTAAGCTGAACTCGGTTTTGTTCAAAGAGGCTAAAGAGCGAAATTCATCAATTTCACGCTTCAAGTTAACTAGGTTGAATTCGTTAGTACCGCAAGTGTTGGTACTTAAGCACTGTTGTAGAGTTTGAATATCTTGTTCGATGGTCTGATTAAGCTTCTGGGCTTGTATGAGCAGTGGGGCGCTTTGCACTTGTGCAACGGAGTCTACTTTTGACCAAGAAAAGTATAAATAGAAAGCGAGCGCTGCCAATACCACGCTAAATAGTATGCTTAAGCGTAGAGCGGGTACGGAAATATGGTACGAAGGTTTTCCGCTCATTGATTACCTCTCATCGAAAGCATCCTCGATGGCTGACATCACGGGTTTCGCCGCGTATTCGATCACGCGACGTGAGCCTGTTTTTACATCGGCGGTAAATTCCATGTAAGGTGATAATTTGTATTGAGTGCCTCCTCGCTCAAGAAAATTACGGTCAATTTTAATCTCAGCTAAATAGAATTCTGCATCTTCTTCTTCGTATGATGAACGGCTGATTGAGGCGATGGTTCCCTCAACAAATCCGTATTTTGCAAAGTTATAGGTATCCATTTTTACTTTTACTGCCTGACCAATTTCGACAAATCCCATGTCTTTACGTGGGATCTTCGCTTCACCGTGAAGAGAGTTATTGATCGGTGCGATATCGGCGATACTTTCACCTGGCGGAATCACAGCAGAACGGAAATTGAAATGCAGTTTGTCGACTACACCATCCACCGGAGAGTAGACGACCAGGCGATCAACTTTGTCGGAATGCTGTGGTTGTATGATTTGCTTTAGCTTGAGGTCTTTATTCGCTTGAATGATTTGTGCTTGGTACTCAGAGTTTCGATTCTCAACCAAGTCACGGTGTTGCTTTTCCAGTTTGTCGAGTTGAAAACGTTCATTCATCACAGACTCGTCAAGGTTCTCAATCTCACGAACCATATTCGACTCTTGTACTTTCATGTTCAGAACGTCGACATAAGACGCCATCTCTTCTTTATAAAGGGTGTTTTTGATGTTGAGCTGCTTACGTATCAGAGATAGTTGATTCTCTGAACTTTTGCGGCGCTTTAACATTGAACTGATTAACGAGTTTTTGTGTTTAATATCGTGAGTGATGAGCTCTTCATTTGAACGGTTTTTAGAGAACTCTTGCCTCCACGTGTTCATGTTAACTTGGACTTGCTCAGGGTATTTTTCAATGAAAGCGTCGAAGTTCGGTTCTACCATATCGCGTAAGCTTTCATAACGAATCTTGTCTAGCTCTATTTGAACGATTTCTGTATTGACTGTATCGAGCTGGGTATTGCGGTCGAGTGATCGTATACGAGCAATAGGTTGGCCTTCATAGACAACGTCTCCTTTTCTGACCAATAGCTCTTCTAATATCCCGCCCTCTAGATGTTGAACCTTCTCAACATCCGATTCCAATAGCAGTTCGCCACGTACAGAAACAACAATGTCAATACGAGCTTGTGATGCCACAGCGATAGCAATCAAAGCGAGAAGAAAGATGATGAGCAATGTTTTTTGAACGCTGGTCATAGCACTCGCCAATACGATATTGTCATCCGCAGTGACTTTAGAAGCCTCATGATTGGAAACCAGTGCTTTTCTGAGGTGATGTTCTATTTGGTTATTGCTCATGACGGACCTCGGTTACTAGTCATCTCTTGCGTCCTGAATATTCAACAAGTGGTTGATTTGTTGATTAACGTTGTGCAATTCAGCTTTTATATCCGCTATAAGCTCTTCCGGCGCAGGGAACTCGTGCCTACTCAAGTGTTCCAATTTGGCCATTTGGGGCGG
This sequence comes from Vibrio minamisatsumaniensis, assembly GCF_050337445.1. Lineage (NCBI taxonomy): Bacteria > Pseudomonadati > Pseudomonadota > Gammaproteobacteria > Vibrionales > Vibrionaceae > Vibrio > Vibrio minamisatsumaniensis. Next base: position 66,167 of record NZ_JAKJSY010000019.1, read on the forward strand.
AAGGTCTTGGTCGCAAAGCAACGTTAAGATGGTTTTCAACTTTTTTGAGTAACTGTTGAGTTCATCAAAACGATTACCTTTATGAAGCTCTTCTATATTTAGGGCTGCGTCAGAAAAGTCATTGTAAAAGTCGCCTAATAGCAATTGCAGCCCTTTGTGGTTGTTATCGAGTGAGCGCAACAAACTTGTCATGTCTAYCATCATTCCACTCCCTTAATTGCTTTAATCACAATAACTAAGGA
>NZ_JAKJSY010000104.1:0-10714 GCF_050337445.1 Vibrio minamisatsumaniensis
GTAAAAACATGTATGTGTAGGCATTTTACAAGTCGTGATGCGACGAGGCAATACTCACAGCATGATATAAACGGGAATAATTCAAAGGGACACATCACTCATCCTGAGTGTTTTTGCATTATTTGATAGCTTACTGTGATGTTAATCATGAATTTGTGAGATACACAATTGATTGATGTGAACTAAGTCCTGACTTATTTTTCTTTTCAAAGTATCATTTATCAAAAGGTGAAAAACGAAAATATAATATTCACCTAAATAAAAAACAGACTAAAATTTTTCGCATAAAAAGCTGCTTATCTGGTGATCAACCTTATCGGGGTAATTTGATTAAGGATCAACGGATATGACCGAGACAGCATTTATTAATTACATAAATCAATTTGGTGAGCATCAAAAACGTTCTATGTTTGGAGGTATTGGCCTCTTTCAAAATGACGCGATGTTCGCTCTGTTGAGTGAAGGTTGTTTATTCATTAGAGGTGGCAAGTCATTAGATAAAAAGCTGACAGATTTTGATTGTGAAAAGTATCGCCATGTAAAAAAACAAACAACAGCGACCGTAAACTACTACGATATTACAAACCTTTTTACATGCCAACACCCTGAATTGGATAGCATCATTAGAACTTCAATTGATAATTCAATTCAACAGCGTTGCTTCAAAAAGTCATCCGCAAGCCGCAGATTAAGAGACCTTCCGAACATGCAACTTACTTTGGAGCGTATGGTTAAAAAGGCGGGTGTAGATGATGTTTCAATGTTCATGCAATTAGGTGCTCCAGAGGTGTTTAATAAGGTTCGTGAGGCGTACGGAAACGATGTTGACCTAAAACTGCTTTGGAAATTTGCTGGTGCTATTGATGGTATTCACTGGAAATTGTTACAAGAGCCACGTAAGCAACAATTATTAAACAGCTGTCATTAAAGAAGTTATCCTTATATGTTGAAGATTACTGATAAGAAAAAACCGAGGGCGTGCCTCGGTTTTTTTGTTTCTGTCTTCGTTCTATTTATTTGAAGACTGACTGCTGATTAAGTATCAGTACTTGAAACGAGCAGTAAACATGAGTTGTTCACCGTAGAAATCATTGATACGAGCTTCAGCACCTAAAGAGAACAACTCGGTAGAGTGGAAACGTGCATAAACAGAGCCTGTCCAATCGTCATTGTCTTCGATAGAAACGTAACCAGCTTTACCGCCAACTTCGAGTTGCGGACCAAGCCATTGACGAACACCAACGTTGATTTCCATACCGATATCCGTTGAGCTTGAGTGTTCAGGTCGAACGATACGCGCCAACATTTCACCGGTTAGATCTGCCCAGTTATTAATCGGGGCGTGAAAACCAAGACCTACAGCAGAGTCGTAATCGCTTTCAAATTCCGAATCAATGCGCGCTACGGCGTGTGCATTCGGGTGGATTGACTTACTGAACGCACCACCAAATGTGACTGGGCTTGCCCCAATGCGTGCTTCAAAGTAATCGTAGCTGAAGTTGCTCATCACTTGTGGTTGTTCATCAACTGCTAGCGCTTGACTAGAAGCCAATAACATAGCGGTAGTAAGTAGTATTTTGCGCATAACGACCGTAAACCTTTATTTAGTGTTAATCCTTTTGGTTTGAGAAAATCAGGCAAACCATAAATGTTGGGACAGTTTAATCTAACTCTCAGAAAATTAATCTATTAAAATATAAATCACTAGTTGTTTGATTAAAAAAACACCGAATTAAGCGCCAATCTGCTACTGATGTCTCATGTTTAGCGCTCTTCAACCATGATTAAGCGTAAACCGTCCAAGTTAGAGCCGATGGTTACTCACCAAAACTTGTTCGCTTTTCTGCCATTGAAGTCAGTATACGCTCGGTATCGAGTATTGAAGTCCAATTGAGTAATTTCTTGTCATTGGCGATGACATAGTCAGTCAGCTGTTGAATAAGAGTTTCTCTAAGTTGATCGCCTTGCCAAGGTTTAGAGATGTAGAAATCCAACGCAGCATTATTAATAGCGGTTACTGTATCTTCTAGCCCTGCCTGTCCTGTAAGCAGCAGCTTGCGTGTTGGCTTGGTAGAATCGCGCTGGTTGAGTTCGATTAAAAAATCAATGCCCGTTTTTTCTGGCATGATGTGATCACATAAAATTAAAGCGAGCTTAATGCCATTTTGACCCATCTCTTTGATTACTTGCTCTGCTTCATCGACCGATTCCGCACCTTCAACAATAAAGTCATCTTCAAATACCGCTAAGTCTTGAAGGACGCTATTGAGAACTTCGGGTTCATCATCGACACATAAAATTAGATACTTATTCATGAGGTACTCCTTCTTGTTTGAATGGAAGCCACACTTGCATGTGAGTATGGCTGCCTACCTCAGACTCCACCAAAATAAATCCTTGATGGGCCGACACGATTTGTTGAGAAATAGATAACCCAATACCTAAGCCAAAGTTGCCTTCTTTCTTTGTTGTGAAGTTTGGATTGAAAATCGTTTTGATGTCTTTTGGGGCGATACCATGGCCAGTGTCCGATATTTGAACGACGAGAAAATGGCCGTCATCATTGATTTGTTGAGAGGTGGTGATTGTCACTTTACCTCGTTCCGATAGAGCATCAAGTGCGTTAGAGATAAGGTTCGTCCATACCTGCTGAAGCGCGAGCGACTGGCACAATAATGGTGGCAAATTCGTATCGTAGTGTTTTTCAAGTTGGTGGTGCTTAAGTCGATTTTCAAAAATGACTAATGTATCTTCAAGGCCTTCGTGGATGTCAGCATAGTGGCGCACTTCTTCATCCTCTCGGGCGTAGCTTTTTAAGCTTTTCACCATGTCAGCAATACGTTTGCTGCAAACTTGAATCGAGCGTATCGAGTTCCCTACGTAGTGGTAATGCTCTAAATCGTTGAGCAGCTCCTTGCCCGCAATCGGTGCATCTTTTAAGGTCGTTAATACTTCAGCGTCTTGGTTCAGATTGAGTCGCACGGTTTTTTTTGCTAGCACACGATCATCAATGTTGGATGTAAGCTGTCTAACGAGTTCTCTCTCTTGAGATGTGGATAACGGTTTCGCTAATTTAGAATGCGTTAACACGTCTATCCCTTTATTTGATTCTTTGAGAGAGGAGCTATTGAGTATCTGATCAAGATGGGTAGACAAGGTTTCAATACTTCTTAATATCGCGGCAATGGGATTGTTTAGCTCATGCGCAACTCCTGCCACGAGCTGACCCAGCATCGCCATCTTCTCTTGTTCGATTAATTGTTGGTGAGCGAATTCCAATGATTCAAGCGTTTGCTGAAGCTTGATCTTATTCGTGATGCTTCTTTGTAAGCGTCGATTGAAATGACGAAGCAATAGATTGGTAAAGAGCGGCAACAGGGTGTTGTTTGAATGCATGACCTGAGCGAAGCTATCTTTATCGAGCTTAATGACTTGCGCTTGAGTTAGAGTTATTGCTGTTGAAAAAGAAGGTTCACCCGTTACGAATGACATCCCCCCGACAATGTTGCCTTTGGAGTGCCGAACGACCTCTCGCTGTTGCCCTAATTCGTCCTTTTTATAGAGTGCGACTTCACCTTCAATGAGCAACCATAAAAAGCGATTGTCTTCACCTTCAACAGTCAGCAAATGTTCTGGTGAGTAATCTCGAATCGCTTTGGTTTTATCATCTTTCGAGAAAACGTCTTGTAATGCTCTGACTACACGCTCTGCCAGAGCATGATCTGAAAGTTGATGGTAGTCGTGAATAAAGCCCGATTGGAACGAGTGAATTTTTTGTTCGATGTGCGCTCTGAGCAGTCGCTGTTGATCCAATGTGTCGCTATAAGCTAACAAATTATCCGAGTCGTATTGGATCACAAAAGAGGTCAGTTCTTTCTGCGCAGATTTGAACAGTACTTGATCTTGTACTGGCTTGGTAAGGCAATGATTAAGCCGTCCTTCGTTGACCGCAGTTAAAATGGAGTCAATGTCTGATGAAGCGCTGACTAATATCGTTCTAGCGGTATTACTATGCGGGACCTGTTCAAGTTCAATCAGAAATTGTACGCCATTAAATTCAGAATGGTGATGAGAGATCACGAGAGCAACCGTTTGTTGATCATCGTGGATATCTTTTAATGCGTGATGTGCATCTTCGATGTTTTCGGCAGTATAAATGTCGAACACAGAAGACAAGGGAGCCAACTCCGATCGTATTCTTTCAATGCTAACCGGATTATTGTCCAAACAAATAACAGCGTATTGATTCACGTCTTAACCTTAGTCGTAGCCACCTTTCTAGCTTATCAAGAAGTACCGTACAAGGATGAGAGCCAATCGGTAATTTGCTGAGTAAATTGAAGTATTGAGCAATAGACTGATTTAACTCAATGTTCCTTGTTAGCCATTGATGGGTTAGACTAAAAATAACAGACCAGTGTAGAAAGAGAACTCATGGAACAGTTAAGAAAAATTGGTGCAATCGGCGGAGCAATTTCATTGGTACTTTGTTGGCCGTTAGCGGTAGGGCAAATTGGGGAAAATGCCATTACTGATGGTATTGCCAAGCTCAATAATTCAAGTATCCAAGCTGAGATCGTGGAATACGATCGCGGTTACTTATCTTCAAATGTCAAAACCCGTCTAACGGTGACAGATGAAAACCTCAAAGAGCAACTTGCGCAGGACGGGATGCCGACGGAGTTTGTTATCAACAGCGTGGTGAGTCATGGTTTGGTGAGCCTGAATGCGGTTTCGACACTTGAAAATAAAGACAGTGTTCCTGTGACGCTGACGACCAGTACTGAGTTAAATGGCAACACCGATTTCAACTTTGAGCTAAGCCAGTTTAATTACCAAGGCTCAGATCATAACAACACTTCGGTCTCTATCACTAAGTCTCTGTTATCCGGACATGCCACAGTATTAGGACAGGTTGATTACACACTGTCAGTACCTTCTGTTCAAATTGACTTTGAAAACGGTGAAGAGGTGACACTGTCTAACCTAAAAGGCGTAGGTTCAGGGCAGCAAGCGAAAGGGTATTGGTTAGGCACACAAAATTTTACCATTGACCGTTTCTTGATATCCGATTCAGCAATGCAACCGTTCGTGACCATTGAAAATTCTAAGTACGATTTTGAGTCACACCTTGATGAAACGACCAAGCGTTTGCGCAGTAATCTGAAATTAGATATCGCCAATATTGAGACCAACGAAGGTCAAGTGAACAACTTAAACGTCGATTTTGAAATATCAAAATTGGATAGCCAATCGTTTGAGAAAATCGTTGAAATTTACCAATCAAATCCGGTTCTGAATCAAGAAGACGTTGCCGAGATGATTCCTTTTATCGATACCTTGTTTGCTAAAGGCTTTGAGCTTTCTATGAATAATATTTCATTAGAGCTAGGTAAAGGACAGTTTGAATCTAAATGGATCGTGAGTGTCCCCGAAGGAACTGAAAAAATCAGTAGCAACCCTTCGCTGATCTTACCTGCGCTAACAGGTCATGTTCATTCGAGCTTCTCAAACGAGCTTGTTGAAGAGTATCCTTTCATACATGAAGGTATCGATGAATTGATCGTGATGGAAATGATCAAGGAAACGGAAAGTGGTTATGAAATCAATGCTGATTTAAAAGATGGAAATCTAGTGTTTGAAAGTGGACAAAAAATGCCATTAATGGCGCTTCTAATGTCTTCATTGGTTCAATAAAAAAAAGTTGGGTTTAATATGGATAGAGGGATCYAACCGGTTAAGCTAAACATTTTATAGAGTACGAAACAAAAGAGGTCTTAAGACCTCTTTTGTTGTTTTTATGTTGGTTAAAACATGGTATTACTTGCATGGTTATTATTTAGCAGGAGCAATTATCCCCATGGAACTTACATTAGATAACGTATTCAATTTTAGTGCTGGCCCAGCGGCACTACCTAAACCGGTGATGAAACAAGCACAACTTGACTTCATTAATTGGAATGGTTTAGGGACTTCCGTTATGGAAATCAGTCATCGCAGCAAAGAGTTTATTCAAGTTGCTGATGAGTCTGAACAAGACCTACGTGATCTTCTGAACATCCCAGACAACTATAAAGTTCTTTTCTGTCAGGGGGGCGCTCGTGCTCAATTCGCAGCTGTACCTCTAAACCTTCTTGGTGATGCAAAGAAGGCGACTTATATCGATGCGGGTTACTGGGCTGAAAGCGCAGTAACAGAGGCAAAAAAATACTGCGAAATCGATGTGTTCAACGCGAAAACGTCGGTTGATGGTAAGGCGGCGGTTGTCCCAGCTAAAGATTGGAAAATCGATCCAGAAGCGGCGTACGTTCACTTTTGTCCGAATGAAACCATTGATGGTATTGAGATCAGTGAGCTACCGCAGACCGATAAGCCCATCGTCGCTGACATGTCGTCTAACATCTTATCTCGTAAGATTGATGTGTCTCAATATGGAGTTATCTACGCGGGAGCTCAAAAAAATATTGGCCCAGCGGGGCTCTGTATAGCCATCGTACGTGACGATCTACTCGATCTTGCAAATGAAGTATTGCCTAGCGTTTTGAATTACAAAGTGTTTGCTGAAAAAGACTCTATGTTCAATACGCCGCCGACTTATGCTTGGTATTTATCAGGCCTTGTGTTCAAGTGGTTAAAATCTGAAGGCGGCGTTGAAGCCATCGAATTGGTGAATAAAGAGAAAGCGGCCTTACTTTACAATGCGATTGATGGCTCTACTTTCTATAAGAACGACGTTCACGCCGCGAACCGTTCAAGAATGAATGTTCCGTTCCAACTCGCGAAGCCTGAACTCGATAGTAAGTTCTTAGAGTTGGCTGACGCTGCGGGTTTAAAATCATTGAAAGGCCATAGAGCTGTCGGTGGGATGAGAGCGTCACTTTACAATGCGATGTCTCTGGAAGGGGTGCAAGCCTTAGTCTGCTTTATGAAAGATTTTGAAGCGAAATACGCTTAACTGAGTAGAATAAAAAATGCCGCGTCTGCGGCATTTTTTATAACAACAAAGCGTGTTTTTTAGATTTGTACTCAAGCGTTTGACCACCCATGAGAAATTAGCTAATTCTTAAAGCCAGAAGTCTTTTAAAGGCATGTCACCATTATAATGATGAGCAATCTGTGCTTGGAGCAGTTCAGCGGTTGCAATTGCATCTGTCAGCGCATGGTGTGGCGTGTAGTCGGGTAAGTGATACCGACGGCGACTCTGGCCCAGCCTTACTGAAGCTGGTTTCTTACCTTTGAGCTTATTCCAAAAGCCGCCAGCCAATTTATGTTGAATTTGGGATTCAATTTCTAGCGTATCTAACACCGGAAATTCAATACCTTCACCGAGTCTTACTTTTAATGCATTATCTAAAAAATCCCGCTCAATGCGTCGGTAGTGAACCACGGGAATATGTCCGGCCATTGCATCTAAAATTTCTTCGAGCACTTCGCTGAGATCGGGCGCATCAATGATGTCATTATGAGTGATTCCGTGGATGACTACCGATTCTTCCTCCAACTTTTGCTTAGGTCTCAGTGTCCAATGCCTAGCTTGTCGTAGATAAATACGATTGAGTGTGAAAGGCACCAAGCCGATAGTAATGATGCCATCTTTGGCTGGATTTAAGCCGGTGGTTTCAAAATCGACCGCTAAAAAGCGCACTTCCGATAGAGGCGTCTCTGGTTCGGGAAGTGGTTTACTATAGAATCGCTTTAATCGTTCGTCCTTCGAACGCTCCAATTTTTGCTGAAATTTATAAGGCCAGTCAACCGCAGGAGTGCGAAATAGTTTATTCATAGCGCCTACTTAAACTTATTGCTAGCTTGATAACGGAACTTAAGGAAGTTTTGCGCATTACTTAAGATTTGGAATGCATCCTTTAGGTTACGACGTTCAAAATCAGACAGGTTTTCCGGTTCAATGTTGTTATCAGGCTCGACATTATCATCAACATCGTTTGCTTGGTGACGGATACGAACCAGAGAGATAAATTCCATTGCATCTTTGAGATCTTGCGCGCGGCCTTTCGGTAGAATACCTGCATCGATAATGTCATCTAAACGTTCAAATGAGTTCTTAGAGCGAGATCCTACCGCGAGAGCGTGGACACGTATCAAGTCTGCCAGTGGAGCCGTACCACGTCGTTTGAGGTTGATTGAGTTATTATGGCGACCATCTTTCTCCATTACGAAGTCTTTAAAGAAACCGAGAGGAGGAGTGCGGTTGAGCGCATTACGTGCTAGGCATGCCAAGAAGCGGTTGTTCTTACGTGCACGACGAACAATAAAGCTGTTCAGTTGTTCCGCCCATTTTAAGCGGCCGTAAACACCATCTAAGTCGAAGAAGATAGAAGCATTCAGCAGTGCTTTCGGGTTTGGATCATCAATCCAATCAGCGAAGCACTCTTCCCATTCGCGACGAGTCATACGCCACGTTGGGTTGGTCGCCATGATGTCGCCAGTACAGTATACATAGCCACATTGATCCAAGCCGTCACAAATGAAGGTCGACAGCTCTTCAAAGTACTTACCGTGCTTTTTCTCGTCATAGGTATCATCAAGAATAATCGCGTTATCTTGATCCGTAACCAGCAACTGTTCATCACGCCCCATCGAGCCGAGTGCGAGGAAACAGTATGGAATCGGTGGTTTCCCCAATTTCTCTTCCGCTAACTCGATAATACGTTGCTTAAAGCTTCGGCCAATTACCGACATTGCTGTCCCCACCATGTGAGCGTTGGCATCTTCGTTAACTAAGCGCACAAAGCTGTCTTTCACTTGCTCGGAAAGTACCTTCAGATCGTCGATACTTTGTTGCTGGAAGATACTACTGACCAGTAATAGCGAGTTTTGAGATTCATAGCGAACAATATCAGTCGCTTCGATAATGCCGATAGGCTTCTTATCTTTCAGCACCGGTAAGTGGTGCACATTATAACGAAGCATGGTCATCATGGCTTCGTATACATAAGCATTATGATCGAGAGAAATCACTTCGGGCGTCATCACGCTGGATACTTCATCCGATGGGTCAAGGCCTTCAGCGAGCACTCGTGTACATAGATCTCGGTCAGTAATAATACCAATCACCGGGGTGGAGTCGTCATCGTTATCTTCAGCAATATCTGGGTCGATGATCAGTAGCGAAGAGGCATTGTCTTCAGCCATCATGGTGGCGGCTTGCTGAATGGAGCAAGTCTTTTCAATCATTGGCGCTTCGCTAGTTAACAACGTTTTAACTTTGGATGTGGTGAGGTCGTTGGCATCGTTGTTACTTGAGTTTGCTTGACGAAGACGTGCACTGTCTTCGACCTCTACGAAATCGGCGAATGAATCGTAGTTGTCGTAAAGCTCTTGGAAAATCGACTCAGGGATGCAGTAGAGTAGAGTATCTTCTGTCGCCTTCACTGGGAAGCGAACCTTATTGTTAGTCAGTAGGCCCATTTGACCAAATAGATGTCCTTCATCGAGGCGGTTATAGAGTTCGCCTTTACGACGGTAGACTTCTACTTCGCCACTTCTAACGATGTATAAGTCATGAATTTGATCACCAAAGTGAATGATAGGGGTATCTTGGCGGTAATAAGAAATTTCCACGCTACTGGTTACTTTCTCTAACATCTCCTCAGGGAGTTCAGTGAAAGGGGGGTATTGTGCCAGAAAGTTTTGAATCTCTAGTAACTCAGCATCCATAATGATCATCCATTGGTTTGTATGATTTCATGGTACAACATTTGATAATAATTTGCCGTCACAAATCAATCTGTGAGCTAAAACCTTTTTAAAGTCTTATGGATAGACTAACCTTTCAATTAATGGAGTGATGGTTTGAGGGGGATAAAATGTCGAAGTGGAAGCTGAGTTTTGTATCTGCGGTTTTTCTGTTTTCTCCAAGTTTGTGGGCAGAGGATCACCGTATGGATGTTCTTGATTATGACCATATATATGCCACCGCTCATTCGGGCAGTTTAAATGAAGATGCGGGTAGAAATAGCAATGCATCATCATTTGGATTAGGGGGGAGTTATACCATAAATGACGATTGGTTGTTGTTAGGCGACTACAGTGCACGTTTTATTCACCCGGATGAGAGTACCACTAGAATCGATACACTAATGACGGGCGCTGGCTATCGTTATGGTATTAAGAAAGACTTGGATATTGTGGCTTCTTATCAGCTCGGTATAACTAAGGGAGAAGTTGAGCTTAATCGTACTAATGAAACCTTAGAGTCGAACACAGAATTTGTTCAAGGTGTTAAAGCCGAACTCAACTATGGTTTTGCAAAACGTTGGATAGCCAACGGGAGTGTGCAACTCAACCGAAGTGATCTGTTTGATGAAGAGATCTATCACTTAGGTTTACGCTATCTAGTGACCAACAAGTTTGCGATTGGTGGGTCATACCAACATCGAGATGGTGAGAGCAGCAAAGGGGTGAGAGAAAGAACCAATGAGCTAGGTGTTGAGTTCTTCCTAGAATACTGACTTACAAAGCATTTAAACCTGAACGTCGAGAGACAAAAAAGCCAGCGAGGTTGAAGTGAACTGACCCCCAATAGTTGGACACCAATTATTGGGGGTCTTTTTATGTCCAAATATAGCCGAGAGCTAAAATGTATCATTGCTAAGCAATACTTAGATGGCACGTCATCTCTCTACTTAGCAAAACAATATTCAATTTCTTCAAGACAGATACGGTATTGGGCTCAAGTCTTTGCCATCCATGATAC
>NZ_JAKJSY010000105.1:0-10686 GCF_050337445.1 Vibrio minamisatsumaniensis
ATATAAAAGAACATAAAAAACCATAATTTGGTGAAGAATTAACTGGACTTCACCTAAAATCTGTCCATTTACCCCAAACCATTCAAAATAGAAGAGTTCAATGAGCAATATTGGCACAAAGTTTATTCTCGCACAGCGGTTCGTATTCGATCCAAACAGCAACTCACTTATTGATCAGTTGAGCGACGGTGAGGTTGTGCGCCTTGGCAGCAATGAAAGCCGTATTCTCCTGATGATGTCAGAAAGACCGAATGAAGTGATCACGCGTAATGAATTGCACGAATATGTTTGGCGAGACCAAGGCTTTGAAGTGGATGATTCCAGCTTGACGCAAGCAGTATCAACCTTAAGAAAGATGCTGAAAGATTCGACTAAATCTCCAGAATTTGTGAAAACCGTGCCTAAACGCGGTTATCAATTTATTGCGACCGTTGAACGATCCGCGCCGTTTTCCTCCAATGGCCAACCGATAGCATCGGACATTGTCGCAAATAACGCAGGTTCAACATTAAAGAATACGAATACACCAACCTCAGAAGAAGCCATTACTGAGGACATAGCGACCTCGACACCAATCACAAACACTCAAGAAGTTAAGATTGAAGCAGAGTCAGCGGTCACATCGATTAAAAGCAAGAATAAATGGATAACATTTGGGTTATTGTTTGTCGCTTTCTGCATGCCAATTATCGCATTGACATTGACTCACCCCACACAGTCGGAGTTTCGTACATTAACTGAGGTCGATGGTGTGAAAGTTCAATCTCCAGTCAATCACCCCGATATTTCAAGGTGGTTACCCGCTATTGAGAAATGCGTATTACGTTACAATACCAATCACACCGGCTTGATGAAGCCAACGAAAGTGATCGCTACAGGCGGACAAACCAGTAACCTTGCTCTTAACTATATTCATCCTCAAGATTACTCGAACGAGAATATAACGGTAAGAATTTATGCCAATCAATCAGATTTGAACGACATTTGTAAAGGAGAGCAGTAACATGAAAGTAAAAGTATCTATCATTTTACTGATTCTTTCCGCATTTCTAAGTGGTTGGTTATATTGGGGTAACAGCGAAAAAATAGAGCACTTACTCACGCAGCATGAGTGGCAATCGAAAATGGTGACTCTGATCAGCGATAACAAACAAGAGGACTCTATCGGCCCGCTTCGTAAAGTTGAACTGTCATCGAATGCGAAATATCTACCAAACGGGACTTATCTTAGAATGTCAGTCGTTCGGTTATACGGTACTCAAACGGCCCCTGCGAGTGTAATCAGCATTTCTGAGACAGGCAAATGGGATATCAACGATAACTACTTACTCATCTCTCCAATTGAGTTTAAAGACGTGACTTCATCACAGCGCCAAGACTTCTCAGAGAAGCAATTAGAGCTTATTACCCAGGTGATCAAAATGGATGCTGAACAGAGCCGACGCATTGATATTGTGAACCCGAAAGCACTGCTACTGACTAGCTTGAATCACGGTTCTACGGTGTTATTTTCAAACTAAGACTGAGTACAGTAAAAAGGGGCTGAGGCCCCTTTTTTACTGACATAACTAAGCGACTCGCACATAAAGGATTTACCATGAACACAGAATCCGATCAAATAGCCTCTTCTATCGTTCGAGCATCGATCTCCATACACTATTGTCGTCAGTGCAATTGGATGCTTCGTTCTAGCTGGTTGTGCCAAGAATTACTGCATACTTTCAGTGAAGAAATAGAGCGCGTGAGTTTGCACCCTGATACGGGTGGGCGATTTGAAATCTTTTGTAATGGCGTTCAGATTTGGGAAAGAAAAGTCGATGGCGGCTTTCCTGACGCAAAAGTTCTAAAACAAAGAGTGCGAAACATCATTGCTCCAGATAGAGATCTTGGCCATATCGACGCCAAATAACCTTCGTCGTACACTGACCTTATTCAATCTCAATCAGTCACAACCTCATTAAGTAGTGATGCTCTTATTACCCATATTAAAAGCATCACAAACAACGTTCCACTTTAAAAGAACCGTTTATAACTCGCCACTCACAAGCAACTCACCTTCTAGGCTGATGACTTTGAATGTATTATTTTCATAAATGCCATAGCTAGCAGCATGGCCATCTCGTGGAAATGTCACAGAGCTTGGATTAAAGAGAAACACATCATCTTGATATTCAGCAACGGGGACATGAGTATGCCCATGTGCAATAACGTCACCTGCTTTTAATGCCGGTCGCTTAGTCGTGTTGTAAAGGTGGCCATGTGTTAAAAAGATACGTGCGCCTGACTCTAACAGAACCCATGAATAATCCATCATCATCGGAAAAGACAATAGCATTTGGTCGACTTCACTGTCACAGTTACCACGAACCGCAATAATCTCTTGAGAAAACGCATTTAACCGCTCGGAAACGGCTGGTGGGTTATAGCCTTCAGGAATTGGGTTTCTTGGACCGTGGTTCAAAATATCCCCCAATAGAACCAAATACTGCGCACCAGACGCCTGATAGAGCTCTAATATCTTTTCTGTGGCTGGCAACGATCCATGTAGATCGGAAGCAAAAAATAATTTCACACGCACTTCTCCATAAAAATTATATGTCTATTGTACGTATTGAAAGGCTATACGTCATCTCTCGCCATCCCGTTGATCACGATATTATTGTAACTCACCATACCGACTATCTTATTATCACTCACCACAGGAGCACGGCTGATACCAAAGCGCTCAAATAAGCGAGCACAATACTTCACGTTCATATCTGCCGACACGCTTAAAGCAGGTTTTGTCATGATTTCATAAACATTGGTGCGCTTTGGAGAACGGTTCTTAGCCAGCACTTTCTTGGCGATATCATTCATCAACACAATACCGTATTCATCATCTTCATGCCGCTTGTCGACAATGATAGCCTTAACTTTGTGCTTCTTTGCCATCTCTATCGCTTCAAATACTGTGGTTAGCCCATCGATGATCACATATGTATTGGCCATGACATCACTGACTCGGATTTTTTCACTGCCACTCATAGTTCATTCTCCACAACCTTAGTTAATGTCTCGACTTGATGCGCTACTCCGACGGCATCTTCCACGTCGATTTGCACAGCAATACCTTGACCCGATTCTTGGTCAAACTCCCCCACCTCGTTGATCCTTTCGAGGATATGTCTCGCTAAGTGCTCCTCGACAACAAACAACAATACGTCTTTTTGAACCTCTAACGTCAACCCAAAAAAAGTCCGCTTCTGATTTAAACCTTGCCCTCGGGCATTGTTAATAACCGTCGCCCCGGTAGCCCCCGCATCACGCGCAGCATCAAGCACGATGTCTGTCTTGCTCTCTTCTACAAACGCTAAGATAAGTTTAAAGCGCATCTTTGCTCTCCTTTGAGGATTGTGTTCGGTTTAGCCAGAGTGTTATTTGGGCATAACCCATCACGGATATAATGGGAAACAAGCTTGCGAAAGCAATCAACCCGAAGCCATCTATTACTGGGTTTCTTCCCGGTACCGTTGACGCTAACCCCAGCCCAAGTGCCGTGACTAAAGGAACCGTCACCGTTGAGGTGGTCACGCCACCAGAATCGTAAGCTAATGGAATAATCATTTTGGGTGCATAGAAGGTTTGAATCACAACAATGATGTAGCCAACAATAATGTAGTAATGGATAGGATCTCCGGCAACGATACGATAACTGCCCAGTGAGATACCGATAGCGACACCTAACGCCACGGCAATTCGCAGCCCGTTAACGCTGATACTGCCACCGGACACTTGATTCGCCTTCATCGCCACCGCAATCAGAGAAGGCTCAGCTATCGTGGTACTGAAACCAATACAAAACGCAAAGAGATAGACCCAATAATAATCAACCCAAATCAATGCAAGACCTGAGCTGACCTTAAATTCGGTTAAAAAACTGGGTTCAGTGAGCTGCATTGCCATCGTCTCCCCTAAAGGAAACAAAGCGAGCTCCAATCCCATCAAAAAGAGCGACAAACCCAAAATGACGTAAAAGAAACCGACAAGTACCTTGGCTAGGTTATTAACAGGCTTACGCAATACCGCTAACTGAAAACCAAAAATAATGACCCCAATCGGAATGACGTCCATAACGGTTCCAAAAAAAGTATCTATAAACTGCTGGCCACTGATCATGTCACCACCATTCCGTACACCATGACAAACATCATCGGTAACAATGACGCAAAGGCGATCAACCCAAACCCGTCAATCATAGGGTTACGCCCCTTTATTGCTGAGGCTAAACCAACCCCTAAAGCCGTAACAAGTGGCACGGTGATGGTTGAAGTTGTCACACCTCCAGAATCATACGCAATGCCGATGATATTTTCAGGTGCAAAAGCCGTCAGCACCACGACACCGATATAGCCTCCAATAATCATGTACTGAATTGGCCAACCTTTAAGAATTCGCAATACACCAAGCAGAATGGCAATACCAACCGATAACGCCACTGTGAATCGCAGACCATCGGCATACTGCTCCATTTCAGCTAAAGAGTGAGGGATCACTCCCCCCTCTGCAGCCACTTGAGCAGCCTCGGCGGCCACCGCTGTCAACGCAGGTTCGGCAATGGTCGTGCCAAATCCCAGACAAAAAGCGAAGCTCAATAACCAGAACACACTCCCCTTACAGGCAAAAGCTTGAGCCATCGATTCACCGACAGGAAACAACCCCATTTCAAGACCATAGATAAAGAAAGTCAGTCCAAAAACCACCAGCACTAAACCCGTTAAAATAGACAAAAGATGAGGAAGAGGCTCCTGCAAAACGGCAAGTTGAAAGAAAGCGATCACCGCAACAATCGGTAAAAGATCCCTTAAGCTACCTAACATGGCTCGAAACAAAGCAAACACTGCCGTCATCGCACCTCCTTATGGTTGAGAGTGTGTTTGGTTATGTACTCATCATAATCATGGCAAATGCTTACCCTTGCCGATGTGATAAATATTACGCAGTCGGTAACCCATGTAATTAAAATTCATAAATGTGATAAAGATATCGATTTCATCATCCTGATTTATCGTTAGATGGCTGTTTATCGAGGTCATCATTTCGCTATCACACGATTGAAACCAACTGATCGTTATAGTGACTTTTTCGTATTGGCTAGCTATTCAAAACAAGCCATGTCTATAATTATATGAATAGGGAGATTGGCATGAAGATATTATTAACGGGTGGGACTGGATTTATTGGCTCTGAATTGATCAAGAGTTGGAACACTGACGACGTAACATTACTGACACGGAGCCCTGAAAAAGCAAAGCAAAGCCTTAATCACCTCAACCAGAATAATCTTCACTACATCCAGTCTCTTGATACGTTAGTTGATCTCAATGATTTCGATGCCGTCATCAACCTTGCTGGTGAACCGATTGCCGACAAGCGTTGGAGCACTGAACAAAAAGAGAGGATCTGTAACAGTCGTTGGCACATTACAGAAAAACTTGTCAAGTTAATCCAGGCAAGTACAAACCCGCCAAAGACCTTTATCAGCGGCTCAGCCATCGGATACTATGGCGATCAACAGCAACGTCCATTTGACGAATCATTGAAAGTAGAAGATGACAGTTTTCCTCACAAAGTCTGCGCTCACTGGGAAGACATTGCTAAACACGCTCAATCAGACCACACTCGCGTGATTTTGCTCCGAACAGGCATTGTTCTTGGTAAAAATGGCGGAGCATTAAAAAAAATGTTGATGCCCTATAAACTGGGAGTCGGTGGCCCACTCGGTTCAGGGGAGCAGTACATGCCTTGGATCCACATGCTAGATATGGTGAGAGCCATCAACCACTTATTGTCGTTCCCTCACGCCCAAGGAGAGTTCAATCTATGTGCTCCACATCCTGTCACCAACAAACAATTTAGTCGCACATTAGCCAAACAGTTGCGACGCCCCCATGTTCTTTTCACTCCCCGATGGGCATTGTCGATACTCATGGGAGAGTCATCTTGTCTATTGTTCGACAGCATTCGCTCCAAACCAAAGAAATTGACTGAAATGGGGTTTATATTCAGTTACTCAAGAATCGAGCCCGCCCTAAAAAACTTGTTACAACATCAAGACTAATTCTTTACCCTAGAGCAATAGAGACTCAAATAAAGGATTAAGCGTGAACAAGTCGATTCTTATCACCGGTTGCTCATCCGGTATTGGCTATACGTGTGCGCACGCACTTCAAAAGCGGGGATTCGATGTGATTGCATCTTGTCGCAACCCACAAGATGTGAAACGCCTTCAAGCTGAAGGGCTCACTTGTATCCAGTTGGATCTTTCCAATCAGGAAAGTATCGAGCAGGGAGCTCAACTCGCGATAACGCTCTCCCCTAACGGATTGTATGGGCTTTTCAATAATGGGGCTTATGGCCAAGCTGGCGCACTTGAAGATTTACCAACCGACGGGCTCAGAGAACAGTTTGAAACCAACTTTTTTGGCTGGCACCATCTCGTTTGCCAAATCCTTCCCCACATGCGCGAACGTGGTGAGGGGCGCATTGTACAAAACAGTTCCGTGTTGGGCTTTGCTGCAATGAAATATCGCGGGGCTTATAATGCGTCAAAGTTTGCACTTGAAGGCTGGACAGACACATTGCGCTTAGAGCTGTATGGCAGTGGTATACATATCTCGTTATTGCAACCCGGACCAATTGAAACCCAATTTAGAACCAATGCTCTTAAAGCTTTCAATAAATGGATCTCAATTTCCGGCAGTGTTCACCAAAACGCTTATCAACAACAAAAAGACCGGCTCGAAAAAGCGTCATCGAACAACGCGTTTGTTCTACCACCAGAAAGTTGTATTGAGCCGGTATTCCATGCTCTCACCGCCGACAAACCCAAGCTAAGATACCGAGTTACGACCCCAACTAAAGTGTTCGCGGTATTGAAAAGGGTTCTGCCGAGTCGCTGGCTAGACCCCATTTTAAGAAAGTCGGCATAAGCCCTTAACTTTGCATCCTTTGTCGCAAATTTTAATGTAACGATGTAATTTATTCGTCACAATAAGGTGTCATGATTTGACCTATCTCATCAGTTATTCCCGATTGATGAATTGACTCTGGATATTTCATGACGTTAAACCGCCTTAATTGGGTCGGTGTGGGTCTGGCTATTACGTTGTTTATTCTGTTTTGAATATCTCACGCAACGCCCCACTGACAACCTCGATAAGAACGCTACACCTTCTATGTTGAGCTAACATGGCTATCAACATTGAAGTGTGGCGTTTTTCTATTTTGGGCGTTTTTTATCTGAGATAACTGAGTTAGATCTTGAAGTTAGCGACTTATCCCCCCATATTTGCTACGTATCCACAAAACAAACCTCAAGGAACGTAAATGCAATCTCCGCATATGGTTGAACTTAATGAACAGAACTTTCGTCAAGTATTAGAAGGTTCGATGCAGACCCCTGTACTCATCCATTTTTGGGCACCAATGAGCCAAGAGAGCGCCCAAATCATTCCTGAACTGCAAACATTAACTCAGCAATACAACGGCACTTTCACTCTTGCCCTATTGAATTGCGAGCAAGAGCAAGCCATTGCTAGCCAGTTTGGTGTTCAAGCACTGCCAACCATCGCTCTATTTGTTAACGGACAACCTGTCGATGGACTTGGTGGTCCTCAAAGCGTGGCAGCGATCATAGACATGCTCGGTAAACACTTACCGAATCAAGATGAACTCGCTTTACGCCAAGCACTAGAACAAATGCAAACCGGTGATCACGCACAAGCACTCGCGGCAATGCAACAACTGCCGGTCGAGCTAACAAAGGCGAAGTAAAACTGGCGATCGCTGAGTGTCTGTTAGAAACACAACAATTTGACCTTGCTGAAACTCAGCTAGCAACCATTCCTCTAGAGTACCAAGACAATTACTACAAAGGGTTAGTCGCTAAGCTTGAACTTCATCAACAGGCCGCTGACAGCCCAGAAATCCAAGCATTAGAAGCCGCTTTACAGCAAAATCCAAACGACGCGAAGTCCGCTTCTGAACTTGCCTTGCAATACCACCAAGTGAACCGTAGCGAAGAAGCCATGGCGTTACTGTGGAGCTTCCTGGCTAAAGATCTCAATACGCTTGACGGTGACATGAAAAAAGAGTTCATGGACATCTTGAGTGCACTAGGACAAGGGAATGCGGTGGCGAGTCGATACCGTCGCCAGCTGTACTCGCTGCTCTACTAGTCAAAAGCAACAGCATCAGCATCAGCATCAGCAAGGTGAATGATTTACCAGATAGATGACAAATAGGTAAAATACATCGTATAGCATCAAGTTAAATGGGCCATAAAATCAATATTTTATGGCCCATTTCTTAATGAAAAATTTGCTCGTATTTTAAATATGCGCCAGTATGAGTAATGAAGGTTCAAAAACTTAAACTTACARAGGATTTTGTATGGCTATTGATACATTAATTACCATCGGCGTCTTCACTATCGTCGTACTATTATTTATTTTCGCTGGTGTAAAGGCCGTTCCTCAAGGGAGTAATTGGACCGTTGAACGTTTTGGGCGGTACACGCAAACCCTTAAGCCGGGTCTTAACTTAATCATTCCCTTTATTGATAAAATCGGACAACGAATTAGCATGATGGAACGCGTACTCGATATCCCAGCGCAAGAAGTTATCTCCAAAGACAACGCAAATGTGGTGATTGATGCGGTCTGTTTTGTTCAAGTTATCGATGCCCCTAAAGCGGCTTATGAAGTCAATGACCTTCAGCATGCCATTCGCAACTTAACCCTCACCAATATCCGTACTGTACTTGGCTCGATGGAGCTCGATGAAATGCTCAGCCAGCGTGACATGATCAATACCAAATTGCTGAATATCGTGGATGAGGCAACGAACCCATGGGGTGTAAAGGTGACACGTATCGAAATTAAAGACGTGCAGCCACCTGCCGACCTGACCGCAGCGATGAACGCTCAAATGAAAGCTGAACGTAACAAGCGTGCTGATATTTTAGAAGCCGAGGGCGTAAGGCAAGCTGAGATCTTAAAAGCCGAAGGTCATAAGCAGTCTGAAATATTAAAAGCGGAAGGCCAAAAGCAAGCTGCAATACTGCAAGCTGAAGCCCGAGAAAGAGCTGCGGAGGCTGAAGCTAAAGCGACAGAGATGGTATCAACGGCCATTGCCCAAGGTGATATGCAAGCGGTCAATTACTTTATTGCACAAGGTTACACCGACGCACTGAAATCAATCGGTCAAGCAGAAAACGGCAAGATCATTATGCTCCCACTGGAAGCGACTGGCCTCATGGGTTCTGTGGCAGGTATCGCAGAGATGTTTGCAAATAAGAATGATAAGAGTAGTAAGGACTAATTTATGGTCGAGTTACTAGAGCAAGTCAATCATTGGCATTGGTTAGCGTTTGGTCTGGTGTTGTTAGCTCTTGAGCTAGTCGGAACCGCTGGTTACTTTTTATGGATAGGTATATCAGCCATGCTGGTCGGTGCTCTATTAAGCGCGCTACCAATCGGTTGGCAGATGCAATGGCTGTCCTTCGCGACCTTCTCGCTGCTCACTACCTGGTTATGGTGGAGAAGACAACTGTCTAATGATAAAAAATCGGACGCTGGTAGAGATCTAAATCAAAGAGAAAAACAACTGATAGATAAAACAACTCGAATCGATACCGACATTCAAAAAGGTAAATGTCGTATTCGCTTGGGTGATACAACATGGTCAGCTGTCAGTACTCACGACTTAGCATCGGGAACAGAAGTTATCATCACAGCTGTCGATGGCATTGTATTAACGATTACTCCAACTAAAGAGTAATTCAACCAATCCTTATTCAAGCCATAAACCTCTGTTTATGGCTTTTTATCAACAAGTGAATCAATGATCGGACATTGACTATTTGAGTCACCCGGGCATTGTTCAATCCACTCTGTCAATGTCTTCTGAATTGCCAATAAATCTTCAATTTTTTTGTTTACTTCTTCCAATTTACTCAGTGCTTTTGCTTTAACATCGGCACTTTCACGCCACGGATTATCCGCTAATTCAACAAGAGCACGGCACTCATCGAGCGAAAAACCCGCACTTCTCGCCTTCGCAACGATCCCAAGCTCCTTAATCTGCTTTACACCATAGGTTCTGTATCCGTTTTCAGAGCGCAACGGCGCAGATATCACGCCTTTATCTTCATACAGACGAATAGACTTAGGTGATAGTTGGGTGAGGCCTGCAACTTCGCTTATGTTCATAATATTGCCCTGCTAACAGAAAGTAATGATAGTTCAAGAATCATAGTCAACACTCAGAGACAGTATCTGAATAACTTCATGTTGAGAAGACTCTTATGATTATACATTTATAACATCGAAGACCATTATCCCCTCAACAAAAAGAAATATACCATTCTTTAGGGCAGATTCCCTTCCAAAAAGTACCAACACGAGACGAAGCCCAAGTGAACATAACTCAACCTCCTAACATCACTCGGTTTCATATTGATCGAATGAATCTCCCCCTTAATCTATAGAATCCAATGAAAATTAAATTTAAATAAATTAGGCGATATAGGGTGATTTTAATGGTATCCAATCAACATTCACTCCCCAATATAGTTAATTAGGACAAATATCACTGATACAGTTTATATATAACCCTCCAAATCAAAGAGCTACGGTATATATT
>NZ_JAKJSY010000106.1:0-10680 GCF_050337445.1 Vibrio minamisatsumaniensis
AGGAAACAGTTTTTCTTATTTTGTTACAGGGAGCACGCTTTATTTCTGAGACTACTCTTTAATCAATAAAGTGCTTCATGCCACAATCAAATGAATAGATAAAATGCACAATACGAATGAGGGACCTATGTCAGAAGACATCTACGATGAGTACCCATCTTTAACCTTGGCGAAGGAAACGCTAGATCAGAATATTGAGCCTCTTAAATTGGGTCAGCGCATAAAAGATATCCGCAGTAAGCTAGGAATCACGCTGGAAGAGGCGAGTCAACGTACCGGATTAGCACGTTCAACATTGAGTAAAATTGAGAACGAACAAATTTCACCAACCTTTCAAGCGATGCAGAAGTTGGCGGTAGGTTTGCAAATCGATATGCCTCAACTCTTTGAACCACCAAGGAAAAAAGTCGCAACTGGGCGTCGAGATTTAACCAAGGCTGGCCAAGGGAAACCTCATCCCACTCCAACTTATGAACATGAGTTGCTTGCCACTGAACTTTCTAATAAGAAGATGATGCCGTTTAAAAGCCGTGTAAGAGCTCGTGCTTTTGAAGAGTACAATGATTGGGTGCGTCACGATGGTGAAGAGTTTCTGATGATTATCTCTGGCGATGTAATGTTCTATTCAGAATTTTACGAACCCGTTCCTATGAGCGAAGGCGATAGCTTATATTACGACGCGAATATGGGACACATGCTGATTTCCACTAGCTCAGAAGATGCGCTGATTTTGTGGGTGACCGCAAAATAAATCAACAAAATGAGAATTTCCTATAGTGAATGCAACCGTTTGCTAACGCTACTAATGTGACCAAATTGGCGAGGTGTTGTGCTAAAACCACTCAATATCATCTCTTTTATCGGGCGATATCGAGCTTCCAATGGGTTAACTGTCACATTTTGATCTGTTTTCATCTTGTTAAGGGGGCAAAATTGTCGCATGCTTGTTTATTATAATAAACACGGTTTACTCATGTCGATTCAAGTTTACGGAAGTGAATGATTAAAAGTGATTGGTAAAGGTTTTTGATCGCAGCCTTTATTTATAACGCTAACGATAAGACCTGAGTAAAAGACATCCTTTTTGCTATCTGCTCTTTCTAATGGAATTCACACTCGTTAGGACGACTCGACATAGAGATATAAGTGGCAGGCTTGATATAGGAAAGCCTGCATGCTTCATGGAGAATAAAATGACTCAAGAACACGCTAATCAAGACCTACTAAAAACACCGCTGCATGCACTTCACGTTGAAGAGGGCGCAAAAATGGTGCCTTTCGCTGGCTATGATATGCCCGTTCAGTACCCATTAGGTGTAAAGAAAGAGCACTTACACACTCGTGCTGCTGCCGGTCTTTTTGATGTTTCTCACATGGGGCAACTTCGTCTTCATGGCGCTAATGCCGCAGCTGTCTTAGAATCTTTGGTTCCTGTCGATATTATTGACCTTCCTTCCGGTAAGCAGCGCTATGCGTTCTTTACCAATGAACAGGGCGGCATTATGGACGATCTGATGGTTGCTAATCTAGGCGATCACCTATTTGTTGTTGTCAATGCAGCGTGTAAGGCACAGGACATCGATCATCTCACGGCACACCTTCCTGCTGATGTCGAGATGGAAGTGATTGATGATCGCGCTCTGTTAGCACTTCAAGGCCCTAAAGCGTCTGAGGTTCTTGCTCGTTTCCAACCAAGCGTTGCAGAGATGCTGTTCATGGATGTGCAAAAAATCGATATCGATGGGGTTGAATGCATCGTGAGCCGCAGTGGCTATACCGGCGAAGATGGCTACGAGATCTCAGTTCCTAACGATCACGCAGAAGCATTGGCGCGTAAGCTAACCTCAGAAGCTGAAGTTGAGTGGATTGGCCTTGGTGCTCGTGATTCCCTTCGTCTTGAGTGTGGTTTGTGTTTATACGGTCACGATTTAGATACAACGACAACACCAGTAGAAGCTAGCCTGCTATGGGGCATCCAAAAAGTTCGTCGTACTGATGGTGAGCGTGCAGGCGGTTTCCCGGGTGCCGATATCATCCTTGAGCAAATCGCAACCAAAGATGTTCAACGTAAGCGTGTTGGGCTTGTTGGTCAAACTAAGGCACCTGTCCGTGAAGGTGCTGAATTGTTTGATGCCGATGATAACAAGATTGGTGTGGTAACCAGCGGTACGGCTGGGCCTAACGCGGGTAAGCCAGTTTCTATGGCCTATGTGCGTAGCGACCTCGCGGTGATTGGTACTGAGGTTTTCGCTGAAGTGCGTGGTAAGAAACTGCCAATGACAGTAGAAAAAATGCCATTCGTTCCTCAGCGTTACTACCGTGGCTAATCGCTTTTAAGAAAAGATCACTAATTTAACCAAAGCCTACTGTTACTCAATTTATTGAGGATATTAACAGTAGGCTTTTTGTCGATTGGGCGGTATCAACTCGGTTGAATATCATTGGAAACGGCGGCCTAGACATGGATGTATAAAGTAAGAGTTGTGGTAAACCTCTTACAAATTGTTACTATACTAAAGGTGCGATGTGCTATTGTGTCGATTCATCATTCTTGTCAATAAGTAGTAAGGGTTACAAGGGGTTATCTATGTCTATCAACCATATAATGCGTCCGGTTCACAAAGCCGTTTTGGGGCTGTTAGCGCCATTTATTGTCACGTCAAGTGTTATGGCGGCAGAAAATACGCTCGAAGCGCCTCCTAACGTCGAGGTCACGCCTTATATCGTTAATGGTAGCAATGCATCGGTAACGGATTTTCCTTCAATGGCAAGCTTGTTTATTGATCGTATTGATTATGATGGTCTTTACTCCGTTGGCTCCTACTGTGGCGGAACAATTTTAGATCCCACGCATATTTTAACGGCAGCACACTGTATTTATGGCGATAAGGAGGCTCAGTTATTTACGGTTGTCATCCCTCAATTACAAGATACCTCGCAATTCCCTTATGGAAACGTTGAAAAAGTCCGAGTCTCTGAGGTGTATTATCGCGATGATTACTCGAACAGTTTGAACCAGCTATTACCAAATGATGTTGCCATCTTAAAGCTAGAAAGAGCACTCAATATCGATTCAGTTAACGATGTGGTTAAGCCTGCAGACGATGAGCGTTATCGTAGTCCTTCAGAGACGTTTACCGCTGTAGGTCATGGCGATACGAGCTCTGGCTTGCACGGCACTACCTTATTACAACAAGTCGACTTAACTTATGTTGATAAAGCCACCTGTGCCTCGGCGTTCTCGGCAGGTTCAAACTTAACGGATAAACAAATTTGTTTTATCGGAGACTATAGTAATTTCTCCAATTTATATGGTGGTACGTGCCAAGGTGATTCAGGTGGCCCCGTGTATTGGAAAGATGGCGCGGATTACAAGCAAGTTGGAATCACCAGTTTTGGGCCAGAAACATGTGGTGGCGATAATCGTGACAGGACGGTGAAGGTGACGTCTGTATTTACTGAAATCTATGACTATAAAAATTGGATTGATAGTGTGGTTGCTGGTAATGAAACGGCTAAGTTTGTCTCAACGGATGCCAAACGATCAGCCTATGTAAACCGACCAATTTCGTTTGGTTCAAGCAGTGGTGGCAGTATTTCATTTGCTTTGCTCGGTATGCTGATGTTGGTCACAGGAATGAGAAAAGTGGCATAACGTCGCGTTTTACATAGAGGGTAAGTCGACGCGTGTCGACTTACTGTGATTGGTATCATCCTTAAAGGGGGAAGCAAACTTTTTTGGTCATCTAATGAGTGTCTAACTCAAGGTTAGAATCACTTTCCTGCTGTATTTTTCAATGATTTCATCAATCTCTTTAACTGTGTCATCAATCGTTTTTATCCCCGCTTGCACCGTCCGTTTCTCACTGGGTCTCAATGCTGAAAAAGCGTTTTTTAGTTCGTTTTCATTCAACATATTCTGATGAAGCAATATCTCTTTGTAGGTTAACAGCCTATGCTGAATCACTCTGATCTCGCTCAGCGTATTTTTTGATTTTAATGCTTGTTTAATGCAAGGAAAGGCCAGTTCATATTGATTCGCAATTTCCAACTGTACGTCTTTGTCATTCTCAATTTGCAATTTTTATTATTCCCTAATACTTGATATTCAAGTTTACTCGCTTGCACGTTCATGACAGATATCATGATGAAACGTAACGTTTTTATCGGCTGCATCATAGGCTGTTAATGGCTTAAGTAAACGGCTGTTAGTCAATATGGTCTGCTTCTTGCTGAATTTAGGTCATAACTGTCCAGTGAGGGAAAGCTTATGTCACAAGAGCCTATCGTGATGGCGTTGATTGAGCGTAGAAAGCAAGCTCATTTGTCACAAGAAAAATTAGCGTTAAGTGCCGGGATGAGTTTGAAAACTTATCAGCGTATTGAACGGGGTGAGGCCGATATCAAAATGTCTCAATATCGTTCGATTATCAGAACCTTGAAACTCACAGATTTGGATGTCGTGCTTGATGTGGTTGGTGTGTCTCAAACGACCGCGGAAGATGTTACTGCTGCCAGTCGTTTATTGAACAGCGAAGAGCGGATGCTATTGATAAAGCTAATTCTCTCGGTCAAAAAACATCATTCGCTGCATCGGTGATGTGATTCGATGAGGCAGGGTATCAGCCAATTAGCTCACTCTTCCACGAAGTTGCTTGGTGGTGCTTCTTTGCTTTTTCGATTCTAAGCGTCTTTTCTGAGATCCACGCGTTGGCTTGGTTGCTCTTCTTGTTTTTTGCACTTTTGTTGCCTCTAGGATCAACTCTTTCAAGCGTGCTAAAGCATCGTCTCGGTTTTGTTCTTGAGTCCGGTACTGCTGCGCTTTAATGATAATCACGCCATCTTTGGTGATACGGCTGTCTTTGTGTACGAGGAGTCTCTCTTTATAGAAATCTGGTAGGGTAGAATGATTGATGTCAAAACGTAAATGGATAGCACTCGATACTTTATTGACGTTTTGGCCACCGGCGCCTTGTGCTCGGATCGCCGTTAATTGAAGTTCCCAGTCTTGAATCGAAACAGAGTTAGAGATGTGTAACATAAACATCCATATTGAACAGTAATATGGGCTCATGATACTGAATGTTGCTTAAGGTATCAGTAACTTTCTCACAGATGGATCTCTGTGATGAAAAACAGTTTTAACGATGCATAAGGAATTATCCTTTAATGGGCATCGTATGCCTTGTTAGGCAATTTCGCTCATTTCGCTACTGAGGAGTAAGCATACATTATTTCGCCCCGCTGCTTTTGCTTCGTATAAGGCTAAATCGGCGCACTTATAGTTGAGAGTGGGGTCATTGGTAATATTGGTCACTCCGCAACTGACTGTCACGATATCGTCGAACTCAATGCTGACTGCCACTTTTAAGCGGTTGAGTATGAACTCGGCTTCTTCGGTCGTGGTTTTCGGGAAAATAATACCAAACTCTTCGCCACCGATGCGCGCAACTAAGTCATTTTCACGACTTTCACGTTGTAAGGTTTTCGCGACTTTTTGAATCACGCGGTCCCCATAATCGTGGCCAAAACTATCGTTAATACGTTTAAAATGATCGATATCTAAGACAGCTAAGCAAGATTGACTTTGCGATGGAGAATGATCGACACGACGGCATTCCTCGCGAAGTTCGAGGTCGAATTTACGTCGATTCCAACACTCTGCTAATGTGTCTTTTTCACTCAGTGCCCGGAGTTTTTTCTCGAGAGCTTTATGTTTACTGATATCGACAAAAGACGCGACATAGAATTGAATGATACCCTTAGAGTCTTTGATGGTTTGTATTCTGAGTATTTCCGTAATTAACGAACCATCTTTGCAGCGATTGACGACTTCACCTTCCCATACGCCTACTTTTTGGAGTTCAGTCCACATATTGATGTAGAACTCTTGAGTGTAGCGCCCAGAGGCAAACATGGAAGGTTGACGGCCTTTTACGTCTTCGAATTCATAGCCGCTAACACGCGTAAACTCTTGGTTTACTTTAATAATTCTATTATTTCTATTGGTAATCACCAAAGCCGACATACCGTTCATCGCTGCTTTGGCTACTTGGCTTTCGATACTGTTTTTTTTGTGGTTTCTATTCCAAAGCACGAAAGCGACTGAAATTATTGAAATTAAGATAAACAAAGCAACGGATTGAATAACGGTTGATTGCTTGTCTTTAAGATACTGCTTTTTAAATTGTTGGTTTTGCATACGAATTACCATATACGCTGGGTCCGACAACTGCGTTAAATTAGCATCGATTCTTGAGTGAAAGTACCAATTGTCACCGTCAAAATAGCTAGAAGATGTTTCGCTTTGAATCGACAGCCAAAGCTTTGGGTATTGCTTTGCATAAGTGTTATCTGAATGTGCTTCAATTAAATGACCGAATGCTTCTTCAATATTTGGCCCTAAAATGATGTGGCCCAATTTATTAAGGATCACAGGCTCGGTTGCCGATGAACTTACTTGATAAATCAGACGCTTGTATATTTTTAGCATGTCTAGGTTTGCGATAAAGTAGCCTAAAATTCGACCTTCGGAAGTGACAGGTGTCATTATTCTTAGCACAGGAGCTAACGGGTAGGCGATTTCTCCATGGTCGAGTTCTAGATCGATGTTATCCGATTTGACTTCACCAATGTGTAATTGTTGGAGGGTTTTAAAGTAGCTGCGGCTTGATTTATTCTGTAGCTCGTTACTGGGCACCATCGTCGCTTTTTGGTTGTTATAACTTAGGTTGAAAACTTCATTTCCGTCTAAGTCTAGGTAACGCAGGCGAGAGTAATATTGGTGGCTTTGTGCCAGTACCACCCATTGATCATTGAGCGCTTGTTGATGATCTAATGAAGGGTCTTTAATCGCGCGCAGTAATATTTTTGAATCTGCCATTGAGGGCACAGCATTAAACGTTTCCTTCATAATACTGGCTAGCTTGTGGAAGATGTATTCGATTTGATTTTTACTGGATTGCTTAATATTTAACGCGTAGTCAACGTCTATCCTATTAAATTCAGACTTAAAATAGAGGGCGGGAACTAATCCAAGAGCAAACAGTGTGCAGAGAAATTGGCCGATTAGTTTTTTTATATTTGTATTCATCACTGTCCTCAAAGAATCAGCGCAATACTATAGATTTAAAAAGGCATTTAATGTGATCTTCACCCAGAATTTAGATTAAGATTTACATATGGCTACAGTTCAATAGCGACTTGTTTCAAAGGTGCTTATTTGTTGACCGAATAGTGGGCTCTTCTGCTAATCGCTGATACCTGCTCATCACGGCACGATTGTTTCGTGATGAGTAAATTTTCAAAGTTTGGAGTACTTGGCTGGATGTATTTTAATGATTAACTCAAGCCAATGACGTTGCCTTGCTCGTCAATGTCTAACGACATAAATGCTGGTTTATCGGGTAATCCGGGCATGGTCATTACATTACCGCACAAAGCGTAAATAAAGCCGGCTCCCGCACAAAGTTTTAGCTCTCTAACGGGAACGTTAAACTGGGTTGGGGCACCTTTGATGTGTGCTTCGGTAGAGATCGAGAGTGGTGTTTTGGCCAAACAAACCGATAGATGACTGTATCCATGTTTGTTGAAATCGTCGAGTTGTTGCTTTGCAAGGGGTGACAGAGAGATATTTGACGCACCATAACCCACTTCAGCGACTGCCATTAGCTTTTCTTCTAGGCTTTGCTCAGAGTGATACAAAGGCTTAAATTCACACTCTTCTTGACACGCTTTGACTACGGCTTGAGCCAACTGAGTCGCCCCTTCGCCACCTTGACCAAATGCTTCGCTTACTTCAACGCTGACGCTTGGGTCGAAATCACTGATCATCTGTTTCAAAGTACCCAACTCTTGAGCTGAATCCTGTGGGAATCGGTTAATCGCAACAACCGTTGGCACTTGGTATTGCTTAACGTTATTGATATGCCATTTAAGGTTCTCAAAGCCTGCAATAAGTGCGTCTTGGTCATCATTAAAGATTGAATCTGGTAACGGAGTACCCGGTTTAAAATCGTAGAGGCCAGAGTTTGCTTTTAAACCACGTAATGTTGCGACGATAACGGCGCAGTCGGGCTTTTTATTTGATGCTTTCACTTTGATATTGCACGCTTTCTCGAACCCCATATCGGATCCGAAGCCACCTTCAGTGACAACAAAATCACTCAGCTTCAATGCGATCTTATCAGCAATAATGGAAGAGTTGCCATGGGCGATGTTCGCGAAAGGCCCAGCGTGTATTAGGGTTGGAACGCCTTCAAGGGTTTGCATCAATGTAGGCTCAATGGAATCTTTCATTGTGACGGTCATCGCGCCAGCAACGTTGAAATCATCTGCAGTTAATGGCAAGCCTTGTCTATTGTATGCAAGCACTACTCGTCCGATGCGCTTTCTTAAATCTTGAAGGTCATCCGCTAGAGCAAGAATCGCCATTAGCTCTGAAGCGGCTGAGATATCGAATCCGTCTTCGCGCTCAACGCCGTTAATGGTTTTTTTAGCTTCGTTTTTGCCAACTGTGATCATGCGTAATGCGCGATCATTATGATCAACGACGCGTCGCCATACGATTCGATTGGGGTCTATGTCTAATGCTTTTAAACCACTGCGCGCTTCAAAGGCATCCAAACCTTCACGTTGTTCATGATACAAGCGTGCGTCAATCGCGGCAGAGGCAAGGTTGTGAGCCGCTGTTACTGCATGAATGTCGCCGGTCAGATGCAGGTTCAATTGTTCCATAGGGGCAACTTGAGAGTAACCACCACCCGCAGCCCCTCCTTTAACACCAAAGACCGGGCCCATGGAAGGTTGACGAATACAGGCGATTACCGATTGATTTATTTTTGCTAGACCTTGCGCTAAACCGATGGTGGTAACGGTTTTCCCTTCACCTAGAGGAGTTGGTGTAATCGCGGTGACTAAAACTAACTTGCCATCTTTTTGGTTATCGAGGCGTTCTAGCGACATGAGAGACACTTTAGATTTGTGTTGCCCTAATGGTTGGTGTTCGTTGTGTTGAAGGCCAGCTCGTTCAGCAACTTCACTGATGTTTTTAAGGGGGGTAGAGCGACAAATATCAATATCAGACAGCATATTTGATCCTTATATCAGAACCTAAAGGTGGTACGTAAACGTTTGCGTGGCGATAATACTGTATAAATCTGTCAAGTAAAGACAAACCACATGAATTATGTGCTTGGGAATAACCGATCTTAAAAGTCATTGCGCAAGATCAAATCTTAAACAAGCAAAATATTCGTCTGATTACCTGTCATTGTACGTACTTATCGGTTAATACCCAATATCTTCATAGACAAAGGGCTGCAAATAGCAGCCCTTTGAGAAATTAAATAGCAATTCTACTTGGGTGACAACTTAGGGTCGTTTAGCGGTCCCAGTATGTTTCTTCTAAACTGTCTTCACGCTCTGGTAGTGCACGAGACAGGCGAGGAGAGTGTTGAGTCAGAACTTCATAGCTTACACGGTTGGCGTATTTACAAATTTGAGACAGTGACGAGTACGTTAGACACGTGAATTCATGTTTCTCCGAATTCGGCACGTTGACTTGGTGATAGCTGTTGGCGGCCATGTCGTGAAGTAGAGCAGAAAGCGCACCATCACCAGCGCCATTGGTGTTCTTGATCTCAAGTGGGCCTCCGAGATAAGGACCAATGTGAGAGTAGACTTTTACTGGGTTTTGACAGTCTTGCTTGCGCATCGCACGGCTGAATTCATACTTGTTGAACTCTGGGATGTTACCCGGCAATAGCGGCAGAGTGGTTTCACGCTTGGCTAATTCGTCGGTATAACCTGCCATGTAAAGACCAATAGGACCCGCAGTACATAGGACTAGATCAACCCACTCAAGCGCTTTGTTAGCAGCAAGTAGTGGATCTTTTTCACCCGTTAATGCTTCACCTTCGTCTTCGTTCATCGCGACGATGGTGACGTTTTCTTTCAGGTATTCTTGCCACCACTCAGCGTTACCTTCGATCACATACTTAGTACCAAGCGTGAGTACAACAGGCACATTGTGCGCTTTCGCGTACTCGATCGCTTTTCGTACCGCTTTTGGCATCGGATCTTCGGGTTTTCCACGCATTAGGTATGACGACACAACCAATGCAGAAGCTTTCTCGAACACTTTTTCAGGAATGCTCTCTGGAAGCAGTTGGTTCATGTGCCCTTCATTGATCGCAAACGTACGTTCACCATCTTCAGAAATAAGTGTGTAGCAACGGCCAATTGGACCATCAACCGTTTGTAGGTGGTTTAGGTTCATGCGAGAAGATGTACGGCATAGGTAACGATAACCAAATGAGCCGACTTCAATCTTCTTAGACATAACACCAAGCAGGACCGATTTACTGTCTGCAAGTACAGAATAGTTATGTAATGTATTGCCAATAGTATCGCCAGGATATTGATGCGTGATCAACCCTCGTTCAACTAACTCTTCGTACAGCGCATCAGCTTTGCTTTCTTCCAATACGAGAGAGTGACCTTTACTCAACTGGTATTTTTCTAGGAACGAGTTGTCAACACGGGCTTCGATATCAACAATAGTTTGACCGACACCGACAATCGTGGCGCGGTGAAGCTTGGGCGTTTGTTGAATTTGGTTGACCAACGGATCACGTGCGTGAGTTGGAAAATAGTGCTTAGATTTACGCTGTCCAGGAA
>NZ_JAKJSY010000107.1:0-10430 GCF_050337445.1 Vibrio minamisatsumaniensis
GTTTTACGGGTTATAAAGATGACTTGTTATTAATCTAATGAAATTCAATTAGTTAAGATTAAATTTAGGTGTCAATATAGTTGACGATGAGTGTTTTCTAAGAGGAGGCCGTCTGTTTGATCTATTGGTGTGGAAGGACAAATCGGGGTAAACAAAACATTTTAGAAATCAAACAAGTAATCGCTGATCTGATCCGCTAACCAATTCATACCTGGGTGTTCTGCCATACCTGCTGCGGTAAACATACAGTAATCTTCTTGTGTTAGACCGTATGTGTGCTTAATCACTGCCAATTCCTGCTCACGCAGTAAGTGGCGAATCAATGGCTCAGGCATTACGCCCCATGCATCTTCTCGTAGGATAGTATCCAACATAAAATCGAAGCTAGAGAAGCCGATGTATCGGCGAGAGAAGGGCTCAAGTTCTGGATTATCTTTTTCATTAAGATAAACCATAGTTGCTTGCATCGAATTTCGCAGTACTTCATCCGACACTCGTCGCATCGCACTTAAATCATGCCCTTTTTTACACACCGACATCATTCGAATCTTACCAAGTGGGTTATAGATAATTCTTGGGTCATCGACACGTTCGTAATCGACGCCAAAGGCGAAATCGACTTGTTGAGTTTCAACCAAGTTGGCGAGATCGCCACTGGACGCTAAGACAAAGTTGAAAGAAGTTGAAGGGTATTTGTTGTTTAGGGCGTGAGATAAACTTTGCCACATTTCATCGGGGAGTGAGTCATCGCGTGCAATCCAAATCTCGGCGTTGAACTCACCCGAAACATGTAAACAGGTTTGCTTAATGCGTGCTGCCGTCACCAACATGCCTTCACAGTCCTTGTAAATGGCTTTTCCTGCCTCAGACAGTTCAACATGGTTGCCACTGCGAACAAACAACTCGACATCCAACTCCTTTTCCAAAGCTTTGATCGACATGCTCAGTTTGGTTCGGTTGCATTCAAGTTGTCGAGCGGCTTCAGAGACAGATCCTAAATCAGCAACAGAACAAAAGGCTTGGACTTGAGAAAGGTTCATTTCATTTCCATATTGAACAGGAGTGGAACATATTATCTGAATATTGTGCTGACTATCTTAGAAATAGTCCATCTTTGCATGATAACTCTATGACGAATTGACGAATTTGGTTTACTCTGGGGACAGTTCCGAACCTACAAGAAGTAAAGATGGAGGCCATGATGGCGAAACAATGGGACGAGTACGCACCGGATTGGGATAAAGATCCCGCGACCGCAGTATTTGCACAGTCCACATTTGACCAGTTAACACAGCTCGTTGATTTGAATGGAACCCGTGTCCTTGATTTTGGTTGTGGTACAGGGTTACTCAGCCAGAAAATCGCTCCCTTAGCAAAAGAGATCATTGCTCTTGATATCTCAGAAGGGATGATTGAAGAGTTGGATAAGAAAGAGTTAGCGAACGTTGAACCGGTTGTTGATATTCTATCGCGCGGGCTCGCAGCGCAGCATCCAGCATTCAGAAACCAGTTTGATTTAGTTGTCGCCTCTTCGGTGTGTGGTTTCATCCCTAACCTACAAGACACCGTCAGTCTGATTTACACCTTGCTGGAAAACGATGGTATTTTTGTGCACTGGGATTGGTACCTAGACAGTGACGGTGAAGATTATGGCATTAGTCTACAGCGCTCTGAAAATGTATTGAGTGCAGCCGGTTTCTCGATTGTTGAAGTCTCGACACCGTTTTCGATTGACACGCCACAAGGTGCGTTAAAGGTATTAATGGGTGTCGGTCGTAAACAAGTGCTTCCTGATCTGTAGGCGACTCGAGGGTTTCTCACTCTTTGCTGATACCAATACAGACAATAAAACCCACATCAACGGTTTAGAGCCAGTGATGTGGGTTTTTTATTCTTGCCGGTTTGTGCTGCATATAGGGCGGCTTAGTCTGTGTTGTCTCAGTTCATCTATCCTTACGTTTTTAATTTTCTATTGCTTAACGTCAGCTTTCGATAAGCCAATAATCACGAGTGGATTTACAGGTTATTTCCATTTGGGAAATACAGTCTTGAATACATTTCATTAGTGGAAATGTAAGTGTGAGCGATAAAATAAATCCATAATAATATTAAGGGTTTTATCATGAGCCACCAGTCTGTGTCATCTACGCCAGTACCTCTTTCAGAGCAACAACAACGTTTTCGCCATATCATTTCAGATAGCAAACTGTCTCCAAAGCAGAAGTCGAGCTATCTTGCCTTAGAAGCTGAAGCCAGCCTGCCGTATATGCCGGTAAGCAAAGAAGTCGAGCAAGCCTTACAACAAGGTGTGTTGTGTGACATGTTTGAAGGGCATGCCCCATTTAAGCCGCGCTATGTACTTCCAGATTATTCTAAATACTTACATCAAGGCTCAGAGTATTTAGAGCTTAGCGCGGCAACCAACTTCGATGAAGCATTGAACATGCTCACCATCCTTTACCACCATGTACCTTCTGTCACTTCCATTCCAGTTTACCTAGGTCAGTTGGATGATGTGTTGATGCCTTTCGTGGGCGACTTAACGGAAGATCAGGTATACCAAAAGATTAAGCTGTTCTGGATCATGTTGGATCGCACACTGCCAGATGCGTTCATGCACGTAAACATCGGGCCGACAGACAACATTGTCTGTCGTACGATTTTGCGTGTCGATGCGGAACTGAAACAGATCGCGCCAAACTTAACCTTTATGTACGACCCTGCCGTGACCCCTGATGATCTACTTCGTCATGCGGCGAGCAACATCTGCGAATGCAGTAAACCACATATCGCAAACTATCCAGCACATGCCGAGGCATACGGCGACAAGCGTTTTGGTATCGTGAGCTGCTATAACTCTCTGCCGTTAGCCGGTGGTTCAAACACCTTAGTGCGTATGAATCTCAAGCAAGTGGCGTTGAAATCAGAGAGCAGTGCGGATTTCTTACAGCATGTGTTGCCGAACTACAGTGCTATCATGATCGAATTAATGAACGCACGTAGTCGTTTTTTACATGAAAAGTCTCACTTTTTTGAAGGATTCTTAACCAAAGAAGGGCTGATTCAAGAAGATCGGTTCGCACCAATGTTTGGTATTTATGGCATGGCGGAAGCAGTCAACATCTTGATGGAGAAAGAGGGCCTAGCAGGGCGCTATGGTCACGATGAACAGGCGAATCAACTCGGTCACCGTATCTCTGAAAAGCTGGCGGAGATCGTGGAAAGCTCTGAAGTGAAATATGGGCTGGAAGGTAAAGCTCTGTTGCACGCTCAAGGCGGTATTAGTTTAGATGAAGATGTGACTCCGGGTGTCCGTATTCCTTATGGCACCGAACCGGATCCTGTCTCTTATGTTCGTGCGACTGCGGGTCACCATAAGTTCTACACCTCGGGTATCAGTGACATTTTAACCATCGACGAGACAGTGAAATCAAATCCAGAAGCGATGTTCAACTTGTGTAAAGGTGCGATTCAAGCGGGTTATCGAGAGTTCACGGCTAACGTGGCATCAAACGATTTGGTTCGTGTGACGGGTTACATGATTAAGCTGTCTGATATTGCCAAGTATGACGAGCAAGGCTCTCGCACCAATACCACCTTTTTAGGTGCTGAAGCTGCGAAGAATACGGGCATATTAGAGCGTAAACCACGTGTGGCGAGCTTAGAGATGTCACCGACGTACCAATAGCCCCCTGATCTAACGGATCCCCATAACCAAACAATACGAATGATGAAAATTTCTGATCTAACAACTCAAATGGCTAGGGTTAAAAATAATAAGACAGAAATACAAGCGAAGGTCAGCCGTGTGCTGACCTTTTCTTGTGTTGATGGCCCGGGAAACCGCTTGGTGCTGTTTCTTCAGGGCTGCAATTTTGACTGTATTACCTGTCACAACCCCCACACCATCAACCACTGTAACCATTGTGGTGACTGCGTTAGCGTCTGTCCGAGCCGTGCTTTAAGCATGGTTGATGGCAACGTGAAGTGGGCCCCAGTAGCCTGCACCCACTGCGACCATTGCATTGATATCTGCGACCATAAGTCGAGCCCGAAAATGACCTCAATGACGGTCTCGGAGGTGCTTGAACTCGTCAGGCATAATCAGTTTTTCTTGAGTGGTATTACCGTTTCTGGCGGTGAAGCGACGATGCAACTGCCGTTTATCATCGAGTTATTCAAAGCGATAAAAAGCGATGTTCAGTTGTCGCACTTAACGTGCTTTATCGATAGTAATGGTTCGCTGTCACTGCAAGGGTGGGACAAGGTGTTGCCTTATCTCGATGGTGCGATGATTGACTTAAAATCATGGCAATCGGAAACGCATCAATGGTTAGTGGGCAGAGGCAACCATCGGGTGTTTAAAACCATTGACTACCTTGCAGATAAAGGAAAACTGCACGAAGTTAGGTTGCTGCATA
The DNA here is from genome assembly GCF_050337445.1 of Vibrio minamisatsumaniensis. NCBI lineage: Bacteria > Pseudomonadati > Pseudomonadota > Gammaproteobacteria > Vibrionales > Vibrionaceae > Vibrio > Vibrio minamisatsumaniensis. The sequence continues at coordinate 4,422 of NZ_JAKJSY010000107.1, forward strand.
TCCCCAATAAAAGCGACCTTGAGGACGAAATTGAGCAGGTGGGGCGTTACTTGAAGGCGCTACCACATGATGTTCGAATTCGGCTGAATGCATTTCAACACCATGGTGTGATTGGAGAGGCTTTAGAGTGGCCGAAATGCACAGAACAACAGGTGCAGAGCTTTTACGATAAGCTCTACGCTATTGTACAAAGGCCGATGCAAACTCCGGAGGTCTATATCTAATAATTTCTTTTCAAAATAGAGCCTTTCTAAAACTCGCCTCGTTCGTTAACTCTGCTGCAACAAAGTCGAGGCGTCTAAAAACATTCAGCCTCTAAAAACACTCAGCTTCTAAAAACAAGTCACACAACCATTTGATCGCTTGGTCATTCATATTGGGCTTGTTCCACACCAAGCTATACGCCACCTTACCGTAATCAAAAGGCAGTGGTTTGCTGACCAACCCTTGTGCTTGCTCAGCCCACTGTTTAGAGCAAGTGAACAGGAAAGGCGTATGGTGGCACAACACAGCCGCAGCGCCAAAGTCCGCGACCGATATCGCCATCTCTCTTGGCTTATGATATTGAACTAAGTTTTGCTCAAAGTAAGGCTGAGACAGTTCGTTATCTAAAATCCCAATGTGTTTATAATCTAAATAGCCTTCCACCGACAGTTCTTGCTGCGCAAGAGGGTGATGCGCGTTCATTAAACAAACCATTTCATCGGTAAGAATGGTTTCCCAAACCAACTCTTTATCGTCCGTTGGTGGCTGCGAAATATCATGGGGCAGCAAGATTAAATTGACCTGGCCACTGAGTAAAGCATCGAAGCCGAGCTGCTGTTTCGAATAGATGTTGAATTTCGCTTTTGGTGCCAGTCTAGTCGTGATTTTACTTATCTTCGACGCGAACACCTCAAAGGTACTTTCACGCATCGAAAGAGAAAAGCTGCCTTGGTATTCTTGAGGGGTAAAACTTTTCTGATGAAGCAACCCATTCATGCTGGAAAGGATCGCGTGAACGGTTGGAGCTATCTTCAGAGCAAAGGGAGTCGGGATAAGTTGGGTGCCATCTCGATAGAAAAGCTCGTCGTTGAGGATGTCACGTAACTGAGATAATGTTTTGCTTATACTTGAAGGGCTGACAAAGAGTTGTTCTGAGGTTTGAGTGACGCTGTGTGTGTTCAGCATAATATGCAGCGCAGTGAGGTGTTTAAGACTCACTCTTGATAAATGTAAGTAATCCATTCACAACTCACTCAATACGTGACAACGGTAGGTTTAAGATCTTATAACAGAAATTAGCGCGCTAACTTGTGATGAGCTCGCGAAAAATGACCAGCACAAAACGCGCCAACAATTGATAGTTCACCGGCTAAACATAATGCAGCACAGACTTCAGCTAGGGCTTGTGATTTACCGTTGCCGTGCAGTCCTAGCAAGTCTAGACACGCCTTTTGGCTTGGTAGGCTGGTACCGCCTCCGACTGTCCCTAACATCAAGTTCGGCAGTGTCACGCTCGCGTATAAGCCGCCTTCTTTGTTCAGTTCCATTCGTGTCATACCAATTGCCGATTCAGCCACACACGCTGCGTCTTGGCCACAAGCAATGTAAAGTGCCGCAAGCGCATTTGCATAATGAGCATTGATACCAATTGTACCGCTCAAAGCACCACCGACGGTGGTCATTTGTCCAAACTGCATCATCTTTTCTGGCGTGGTATGTAGGTACTTAGCGACAAGCTCTGCAGAGATATTCACTTCGGCTGTGACCTTTTTACCACGAACGCTACGCAAGGTTTGAGTATTGGCTTTTTTGTCGCCTGATAAGTTGCCATCAAGGAACGCGTGATCGGGTTTGACCGGCGTATTTTCAATGATGTACTCAAAAACAGCGTTGGTCGCAATCGTCACCATATTCTGACCGGACGCGTCTCCGGTTAGAAATTCGAACACCAAATAGACATGATTGCCTTCGATGTTGATATTGATGTCAGTCAGTTTACCGTGTGAAGTGGTAGACTCTGCCAATGTTTTAAACTGGTCGTATTGGGTAACCGCCCAAGCCACAAATTGCCCTGCTTCAACTAAGCCCCGAAATGCGAAACCTGGTGTACGTGTCACGCCTTCATTGAGTAACATCGCACTTGCGCCGCCACAAGCGGTGATCAATGTTGATCCGCGGTTATAAGACGCAACAAGCGCCGCTTCTGTGGTTGCTAACGGAACGAGGTAATCGCCTTTTGCAAATAGGCCATTAACTCTTAAAGGACCGGATATGCCAACAGGAACTTTAACGGTGCCAATAAAATGCTCGATGTTTTTTTCATAGGCTTGCATCTGACTTTGAGTATGGGGATCAAGCAACTGTTGCTGTGATTCTGAATTGTCGAGAGAAGCCCAACGGCGCGATAGATTTTTTTCTGTCAGGTACGGGCTTGGAGTCAGTTTATTGACTGGCTTCTCAAAATGAGGTTGAAGCTTATTTTCTAATTCGTCTGCGGAGATGGCACCTCCTAAAATAGAAACATAGTCACGGCGATGCAGGTTGAGTTTTGGCATAATTACTACGAAGTCAAATTTGTGCGGCAAGAATAGTTTGCGCTGATTCTACCGAGTAATAAACCAGAAACAAGCATCAGATATAATGAGTTACAGTTTGTGGACTTATCGCGACAAAAAGCATCGAGAGTGATTGAAACTATCAGGTTAAGGACATAGAAAAGACGTAAGATCGTGTCTAGATTAGATATGGATATCGAGAATACGATCAATGGCATCGTTTTGACGATCAACGACACTCGCACCAATACGATTATAATTTGCACTTTGTGTCAGTTTTAGCAAGGCTTCACTTGAGGATGGAATAAGTTCAGGTTGTTTGTCTTTTGAAGAAAGAGATTTTTCAGGTGCAATTTGATTAAAACTGAGATCGCTAGCTTGGAACGTGTCGTCGGATTCTAGAGAATGTTGGGAGGCTTGGTTGAGCTCGATTGCGGCTTCTTCAGCCATGTTTGCTGACTGCTGGATAATGGCGTAACCAGGTTGAATACCAGATATCGACATAGCAGAACCTTTTATTGACGTATGAAATGAGTCTAGGCGGACGATATTTTGAGCGCGATGGTGAACAGATGAAGTCTACGTTGAAAATGTGAACTTAAGCGAAAATGTGAACTTAAGCAAAAATAGTGATCTGCCTATTAACTGAACAGGTCATTTAGCGCGTTTAACTCTTCATCAGTAAGCACGGTACGTTTGTCGCTCTCAAGGTTACCATCTATTTCGCCTTGTAACACTTTCAGTTGCTGCGAATTAAGATGTTGTAACTGTTGTTTAAACTCTTCAAATTGTTGTGTATTCATAATGTGACCTTGGTGCAAATCCATATGCTCAATTGAGCATAGACTATTGGTGCGTGAAATCAAACAATATTCAATGAATAATTCATTGCAATTTGTTACTTCCGAGAACTAATACACTATAAATCGCCTTGCTTGTTTATTGTCCGAAAAGTGTTAGGAGATGTTATGGGGAGGTCAATCCATGTCAGGAATATTATTATAATGTAAAAACCCCCAAGCTATTGCGATATGGGGGTTATGACGGTAGTGCCACTGGTTACGTCGTGTGGTTAGGTGGAAGTGTGAAGATATGCGGTGTTTAATATTTAACCATCGTTCGCTATCTTTTTGTTTTTAATTCATTTGTTTTCTACTCAGAATGATCGCTTTCAAGCGGTTTATCTATTTTTACCTTGACCGCGAATTTGGTTGCTAGCGTATGTAACTCGGGAAGCATCCGATAAATCAAATGGAGTTGTTGTAAAACCATTCTGACCGAGCTTTCATCTTCTTCTCGCCACTCATTCAAGCGCTGGTCCAGTTCAGGGTCGTAAGCATTTTTCACGTCGCATTGCTCTTGATGAGAGAACAGTTGCTCATTGAGCGCATCTAAGTGCTCGTGTATGACGCTGTGTGCGTCTAGAACGAGTTTATGTGTCGCTTCATCGTCAATGCGAGTTCTATGCGCTCCCAAGGCCGAAATGTAGCTGAGCATAGCGTGGTTAAGCGTCAAAAATCGAAAACTTTCATCTTCAGAGGTTCGATATTTGCCGGGTTCAACTAACATACTGCTGATAGCGAGGGTGAGATTAGCGTCGTTATTGTGTGCGTTACGGCGGGCAATACGGTAATTTAAGGTGTCCTTTTTCCCGATGCGATATTGGCCAATGATTTGATCCAAATAATTTTTATTGGCATCGAGGGCATCAGCCATGACTTTGTGAAGTCGTTTCGATTGCCAGTCAGGTAATATGTAAATCACCGCTAAAACAGCAAGGGCGCAGCCAATAAAGGTATCGGCCAATCTCGGTAGAACGACCGCATAACCCTCACCAAGTTGATTAAAGCAAAATAAGACCAATAAGGTGATAAAACCAGTAGCGAAACCATAGTTGTTAATGCGTAACGCGAAGAACATCACGCCACTGACAACGATGAATACCAGTTGGCTCTCTTGAGAAGGGAAGAATGTTAATAGCAGAACCCCAATCAACAAGCCAGCGACTGTGCCAATGACTCGAGCGGTCAGCTTTTGTCGTGTGGCACTGTAATTGGGTTGGCACACGAATAAGGTCGTCAATAGGATCCAATAGCCACGTTCGATATCAAAACCTTGAATTATCCCGTAGCCAAGCGTCAGTGTGATTGCCATCCGAGCGGCGTGGCGAAACAACATAGAATCGGTATTCAGGTTCGCTCTGATCTTTTGCCACATGGCTGTTAACGTATGTGGATTGGTATCGTTTAATACACCTTCTTCTAACTTTATGACGTCTGGGTTGCTGATGTTTGATAGCTGCTTTTCAACAGTGGCTAAGTTATTGAAAAGGTAATCTAACTGGTTCAACAACGGTTTCCATTCAGGTTTATTCTTCTGATGAAGGTGAGTGAGGGAGGACATCAGTTCATCAAGAGCTAAAACAGATTTGTCACCGTGTTGATACTCTGCGCCGACTTTAAGTGAACTCGCGACTTCTTTACACGCTGTGGCTTGTGCCTCTAGTAGGTATTTAAAGCGGAATAGCACATCTGAACGTTCGAAGTGCTTGGCCAGTTCTTGATAGCGATAGTGGGTTGAGCTCACTCGTTCATGAATGTCTTGGGCAATAAAGTAGGTATTTAGGAATCTATCACTAGGGCCGTCAATATGCCCTCGTTTAGAGCGGTTAAGCAGTGTTGCTTTACACATGTTGAGTGCATTCACAGTACTTGCGTTTAATTTAGACTCAATAATACGGTGAGGTTGAGGAATAAGGTCTGATACTGGGTAGAATAGCTCGGCCTTGGATTCCATGTAAGTGCCGATCTGATCAAATACCGTAGCAAGGTTTTGCTGGACAGGTTGCATTGGCCATACTATTTGCCAAATCATTGACATAAAGTAGTACCAAGCGGCCCCTGTCAGTAATAGCAACGGTTGAAACCATAGGTTGGTGCTTTCATGAGCACCGAGCATGGTATAGATGGCGACCAGCAGAGAGCCGAATGCAATACTCGCGTATTTAGGCCCAATCGCACCAAGTATGATGAACGAAAATGTTGAGACAAAAAGCCCTAGTGCGAACAACCAAGGTGTATTGAAAAGTAATTCAATAGAAAAGGCCGCGATTGCAAAGCAGATAAACGTAAGACTGAGAGCTTTCAAGCGACCAGTGAAGCTATCGTCGCTTTCTGCTAACGCGGCTGCGATGATACCTAAAATGAGAGGTGTGATGAGTGTGTTTTGTCCATAGTACCAAGTAGGCACCACAACACCGAGCAGAGTTATGAGGATTAATACACTGTAATTTATGGTTTTATTCGCCCAATAAAGACGTAATTTGGCAGAGAAGTCCACAGTTGCTCACTTAACACACTAAAACCATAATCCTAACAGAAATCAAGCACAACAATTTGATACTTATCCATAATTGCCCTTAAGTGGTCATGAAAGCGTCGATAAGAGATGAGATATTATTAATTATCAT
>NZ_JAKJSY010000108.1:0-10326 GCF_050337445.1 Vibrio minamisatsumaniensis
CGGCAGCAGAGACACCGACTTTCTCTGCTAACTTAAGCGCTTCGGCTTTAAATTCAGGAGCATGTTTGATTCGTGTTTTCTTAGTTGTCATTGTTCACCTCGTTAGTGATTGTACTCACTTAACTCGGTGTCCAAAACTTCTGGTGCGGATCAATGTATTTAAGTAGCCATCTAATTGAATTTTATCAAGCTTTAGAATTAAGCCTATATAAACTACTATCTATTTTAATGGTCATAGTAAGTTGCATACTCTGATGCATGGCAAGTATGGTAAGTCCTAAACTTTCATGAATTGAATTATCGTTAGAAGTGCGGAATGACGATAAACACGCATGCGCATTTACCGCTTGGCTTTGAGGCTCTAAACACAGAAAACTCGCTGGCCCTATGGGTTTATACACTTGCAGGTAATTACACGGACTAATAAGCGTTACTAATAACCCGTTACCGTGTTTTAATGTGGCTTTTACTCCTGATTTATCCAGACGGTAACCATTATTAAGCCATATTTCTGGAATAGGTTTTGCTCGTTCAAAACTGTACATAGGAGGGATAACGCTTGTATAGTCTATTGGTAGATAAGTCTCATCTTCTCGCCACCACCCAAGCGCAGGGAATTGCACACGCGTATCCGGTAAGCAATGAAAGAAAGGGTGGAAACCCGCCCCGAATGGAAAGGCTTCCTTGCTAAGATTGGTCACTGTCATGGTTACAATCAGGCTGCCTTGTTCAAGCTGAAAACGCTGCTTGGCTTGATAGTGACACACGCCTTTAATGTCTGATGTCATCGCTAATTCTAGCCATAACTCTTGTTGGTTCTGTCGACACAGTTGCCAATGGGTTAACCAGCCATCACCGTGTAAAAAGAAATCGGGATCTATTTGTGAATGAATAGGCAATGTTATTTGATGTCCTAGCCATTCAAAGCTATTACCTCTAATGCGGTTCACCATGGGCACCATAGGGAACATGCTGGCTTCTCCCGCATTATTTTCACTCAGCTTTGTTCGTGGTCTCAGAATATTGAAAGCATGTTCTTCACCTTGATTGCATTTATTGTTATGCGTGTATTGAAAGGCATCAATAACCCCACCCAACTCATTAATTATCAGTTTTAATGTGTCATTTTCGAGTGTGTGAATTGCCATAAATTAACCCTTCTACCGTTGTGATACCATGCTACTTGCTAATTAACCCGCAACCGGCTTAGAAGCTACTGTAAGTGGGTGATGGTTCGTTAAGTGATAGCGAGGTCACAGGGATTACTAAACACTTATTACTAAACGCTGATTCCTAAAGGTGCTTATTAATAGGGTTAATCATGCGGCCAATTGAGCGACTTTGATTAGGTGGTGACAAACAATGATGACCAATACCTTAGGGTTCAATGGCCAGAAGGGCCTTAACAACCAACAGGTGCGACAATATAACTGCCGTATCATCATGGAGTTGCTGTATAAAAACAAAGGGATGACCAAGTCACAACTAGCGCAGGCAACGCAGTTAAGCATTCCAGCAATCACCAAGATCATTGATGCATTAATCGATCAAGGTCGCGTTGAAAATACCGTGTCGCCAGAAGTAAGCAAGGGCAACTTTAAAGGCTTGTACAATGTATCGCGCCATCGCCCCGATACCATTTGTCTTAACGTGTCCCCGACTCGTATTCAGGCCGTCATGGTTGATAATCAAATTAACCCTTGCTCTGTGTTCATCAATCAAGCCATCGCCCCTGCTACGCCAGAGGCACTTATCGACGATATAGTTAATGTGATTGTTGCTTGTCGCCAAATAAACCGCACCACACCTTATCGGTTATCGATTGCAGTACATGGGCAAGTGGATACTCATGTTGGATCGTCAATGCGAATGCCACAAGCCCCATGGACACAATCCATAGAACTTAAATACATTCTCGAACAACGCTTACGTGTTGATGTGCTAGTTGATAATGATTGTGTAATGATGGCATTAGCAGAAAAATGGTTAGGTGGCCACAGCAGGCAAGATTTCTGTGTACTGAATATCGATTACGGGATCGGCTCTTCGTTCCTGATCAACAATAATATCTACCGCGGAAAAATGTTTGGTAGTGGACAAATCGGTCACACTAAAGTAGCAAATAACGGCATTATTTGCGGTTGTGGCCGAGAAGGGTGTTTAGAGACCGAAGCCAGTTCAAAAGCCTTGTGCGATCGCTACTCTCAACAATCTGCGTTACACAGTCAAAGTAAGGCGGATCATAAGAGTGAGATTACGCACTACCTGCAAACACTTGAGGCTATGATAGAAGAAGAACAAGCTCTCACGTTTGATGATTTTGTTCTGCGCTACCAACAAAACGATCCTATCGCATTAGATGTCGCTCAGCGCGCCGCAATAGTGCTTGGTCAAGCTTTATATAATTTTCTGATCACCCTGAACATCAATAAGATCATTCTGTACGGCAACACTTGTGCCTTGGGTCAACCTTGGTTGAATACGATCACAGATCAAACACTCACGAATCCGTTTGAAGATAAGAGTGCCCGCCGCCAAGATCAAACACTGGTGTCGTTTGGTCAGCTAAGCCAAATAGAACGAGTGATGGGAATGAGTTATTTATGGGTTGAACAGGAGCTAGATAGTTTGTTTCACGCATAAAAAAGATCACCTAACGGTGATCTTTTTAGTTATGGTTATTTGTATTGGTTATGCTTTTACTTCTTTGCCTAAATTAGCGGATTGAACCACCAACTCTTTCTCTAACTCTTCTAATGAACGACCTTTGGTTTCTGGCACGTGGCGATAGATGAAAACAAAGCCACAAGCACAAATAACACCGTACAGTAAGAAAGAACCCGATGCGCCGAGCCCTGCGTTAAGCAATGGGAAGGTATATGTGAGTGCGAAACACGCCACCCATAGTGCAAGCGTGCTAACCGACATGGCTGTACCACGTACTTTGTTCGGGAAGATTTCAGATAACAAAACCCAAGTCACTGGCGCTAAAGTCAGGGCGTAGATAGAAATAGCCACCAGCACTAATAACAACACAGGAAGCCCTAACATGCCGAATGCATAAGCTGCAGACATTAAGCCGTAAATAATGGTTAGGCCAAATGATCCGACAATCATTAATTTACGACGGCCAATTTTATCAACAAACGGAATCGCCAAAATCGTAAAGACTAGGTTGATTAATCCCGTGGCTACAATCGATTTCAAGGTGTCGTTAATGTCAAACCCAGCGGAAGCAAAAATCTCTTGGGCGTAGTTGAAAATCACGTTGATCCCACACCACTGTTGGAACGCTGCCAACACCACACCAATGATTAAAATGGGTTTTACATCTGGCTTTAACAACGCACTAAAAGGTAGCGAACGGGTTTCAGCTGACAGTGTACTTTCAATTTCTGCCACGGTGCGGCTAGCATAGCTTTCACTACCAATACGACGTAATGTGCCTTTAGCTTTTTTTGCCATTCCCATTTTCACTAACCAACGTGGCGATTCAGGCACCACAAACATCAGAAGTAAAAACGCGAGTGCTGGTACCAATTCTGCACCAAACATATAACGCCAACCCATTTGACCATTCCATGATTGTAAAATGTCAGCTTGTGCTGCGCCAGTTGCCACAGGTTCTGCAATCACCAAGTTAATGATTTGCGCCGCTAATACCCCGATAACAATGGTTAGCTGGTTAATCGCCACAAACTTACCACGTTTTTCCGCAGGTGCAATTTCGGCGATATACATAGGTGATAACGCTGAGGCTAAACCTATCCCTATCCCGCCAATAATACGAAAGACAATAAATGCATTAAAACTGCCTGCCATTGCGGTACCCCAAGCAGAAATCACAAACAAGAGTGCCGCTAAGATCAAAGGACGTTTACGCCCGTATTTATCAGAGACAGTACCAGCGATGAACGCCCCTGCCATACAACCCAGTAACGCTGAACTCATTGCCCAACCAGACAACGATGCACTAGTAATATTAAAATAGGCTTCATAGAAGGGCTTTGCCCCACCAATAACCACCCAGTCGTAACCAAATAACAACCCACCGCAGGCAGCAACTAGGCTGATGAGCCAAATATTTCTCATGTTAAGTTGATCGCTTGTCTTACTCATAATCAATCCTTGTAGAGGCACACGTTTATTCAAGTTATTGTTTTATAGTCACCTCAGGCGATAGATCACCTGAGGTGACCTATCCATTACATTTGCCCGTAACGGCCAAAGGCGTAGCGATGTTGCGCGACTTCTTTAAATAAGTTCGCTTTAGTATGTGCTGGCGATTGGGTTAACAATGCCTGCAAGGTGTGTTCAAACGTTAATTGTTTATCTGTATCGTGTTCTTCTGCGCTGTACGCAATATGATTGCCCTGCTCGGTTATCAACGCCAACCCTAGCTGCCCCATTGTTTTTACGAATAAGCAATGCTGTTGATGCTCGGCCTGTAAATCACCGTCAAACACAATCAAAGCAGGCAGTGATACCGCGAAGAAGTCCGTCTCAACGAGTGTGTCAGCTTCCGCTTCAGCCCACGCCACCATATTTTCATATAATGAAACTGCTTTTTCAGTATAACCCAACTGATACAGTGCTGCGGCTTGATAGAACAAGTAATCAGCAGGTTGGTCGTTATAATAACGGCTTTGCCCTATTTCTTGTTTACCCTGTGTAGCACACTTGAAATGTTGAGCAGCCAGTTGATGTTGATCTAGCTTTTGGTAGCAATAACCTAGGTAGTAATACAGATCGTTATCGGTTTGCCCAACTAAACGCCCTTCACCCAAGTTATGTGGGTAATGCAGCGCACCTTGTAAACATTCAATTGCCTCGGTATATGCTTGTTGGTTTATTAAGCCAAGAGCGGTGCGTAATTTGTTCACGACAAACTGACCTGTAATGCGTCCTTCTCCTCCTTCCCACGGGTGAAATTGTCTTGTAGCTAAACACTCAGCAGCCTGCTCTAACTGCCCTGTGATATTGTATAAGTTGAGCAGTTCTGCGGTTAAATCATCCCGTCTGGCAACCACCTCTAAGTGCGATTGCAAAAGATCTATTCGCGTTGTAGGCTCGGTCGCTACAGCTTGATAAAGGAAATCTAACTCGTACAAAATACGAGCATCGTCAGACGAAAGGGCAAACGCACGCGACATCAAATCAATCGCTTTCTGTGAATCTTTGCATTTGTTGTATGCATAAACCGACAAGTTACGTAATACCGGCGCATAGTCAGGATTTAGGCATAAGACCTTTTCCCAGTGGTGTACGGCGCGAGAATAATTACGCTTGGCGTAAAAGAAGCAACCCAACAAATACTGAGTAAAATAATGATTGGGGAAGGCATCCAGCACACCAATTTCTGTCAAGGTATTGGGGAATAACACGTTATCAGCGAAGGTTTCTGCCGCCGAGTCTAACCAAGTTGTGACACTTGTTTTAACGTCAGTTTTTAGATCAGTGTCGGCGCTAGTGTGTTCATCAGATAAATAAGCTTGGTAAATATAAGTCATCGCTCCTTGGCTATCACTCTGAGCTAATACGACTTTTGCACTATCTGTTGCACCGATCGATAAATAGAAATTCACAAGATGGATCGCATTGGCTTCACGTCCGTTCATTAAATGCTTGAATGACGCTAAATCGGAGGTTGATTGACTGAGTTGGTATTTCTCGAAAGCCAACCCATACCCCAGCGGCTGAATCACTTTTTGTGCTTTAATAAAAGCAGCCGCTTCGCTGGCACGGTTCAGCGTGATCAGCAAGTGTGCTTTCAGTGTCGCAGCTTGATAATGCATGCCGTTAAGCTGTAAAGCACGGTTCGTATAATCCAGCGCTTCCCCCCAACGAGATTGCTTAGTCGCAATACGGGCGGCGGCGAAAAATCCTGTATCACGGCAGTTCGCACTCCATGTAGCCTTGAAAACATCGCTAAACGCCTGATCTAAAAAGCCTAATTTCTCATTTGCACAACCACGCAAGTAGCTCGCTTTGCCACACAGCGGATTCTTATTGAGTTGATGAGCTCGTGCCAATGCAGCATTGGTGTAGGCAAGTGTTGCGGAGTAATCGGCACCTTCATACGCCAACGATGCCATTGCCACATTGGTTTGGTAATGGTTCGGATCGCGCTTTAACGCCTCCTTGTAATAATCAACTGGGCTTCGCGTTGCATGATGGTATTGCTGAAGGTGCTGGCCGATGAAATACAAGTCTTCGACACTGTCAACGTCAGCAGGTAATGCAGGTGACGTGGCGGGATCTGGTGTTATTTCATCTGCTGAAGCGACATGTTCACTATAAGACAGAGTGCTGAAACCATCTGCAGAAGTGACCGTCATGGTGAAGCGGTTAGTTGTTGTGAGTTCGCTCTGACCGACAAGACTGACACATTGACCATCAGGTAAGCACGTCCCTTGGCGAGTATCACCCGGCATCATGGTTAATGACGTTTCGTACACTGTATTCTTGCCGTCTGAAATCACCATAGTGTAATCAGTGATTTCCGCAATGGCATAAACTGCCCACTCTAGCTTGCCATTTGAGCGTTCAAGTTTTATCGCCACGTCAGTATTGGCGTTATGCACATTACCAAGATAACTGTATGGCAAGAAGTGTTGAACAAACACCTTCTCTTCATGGCTATCGATCCATGTAAAGTCGGGTTGGTTGTCGGTAAACACACCTGTCATTAATTCAATGTAAGGGCCATTGGTATCGGTGAGTTGACGATCCCATGCAATACCGAAATCGCAGTTACCCCATGTCCATTGTTTTTTACCCGGAGAAACATGGTGATTGGCAACATGAAGCAAACCGCCCTGTTCGTTGTGGCTGTATGCGCCCACAAAGTCGTAAGCCGATTTATCTGCCATGTAAGACGTCGGTACAGGCAGATTTTTATAACGCGAGATATCGGTACCAGGCGAGTAATCCACCTTGTAATATTCGCCCGTAGCGATTGGGAAATTAGAGACATCGCGCTTACCGTGATCGTATACCGCGGTGACATCTGGCGGGAAGATACTTTGATGATCGTCACCACCTTTAACTGCGGGATTCGACCACCATAAGAATTGACGGGGCGTTTCATTACCATTGTAGACTTTCCCCGTGATCTCAATCAGAGCTTTGTTTGGGTAAACCTTAAAGCCTGCCATGATTTGCAAACCGTACATGTGCTCAACTTCGCCCATCCACACCGTCACAGCGCCATCATCATGATGTTCAATGGTGAAATCAGTCGACATAAAGGTCGTCGGGCGGTGGTGTTGCGGCCAGTTAAATTCGATACCACCAGAAATCCACGGCCCTAATAAACCAACCAGAGCGGGTTTAATCACTTCGTTGTAGTACACAAAATCACGGCCTTTTACCTTGTCATACGCACGGTGAATGCGCCCACCAAGTTCTGGCAGTAGCATGACTTTGATATAATCATTTTCGATATATACCGCTTGATAAATTTGATCGACTTTTTGATCCGTAATGCTATCAATTACACCGTAAGGATAAACGGAACCCGATGAACCTTGATAAACACGGTTCTCTAAAAACAGCGGATTGGGATCCACCTTGCCCGTTGGGTAAGTAGGAAGAACAACCTGTTCAACCCAAGCTTTTGCATTAGTACTCATGACTTATAACCACCTATAAGCTGTTATGATTAAGTTATAAGCAGTGTAAGGGATGTTTTATTAGCTGAATGTATGAAGCAATCACGGGCTTTACTAAACAGTGTTTAGTTGTAAATGTGACTATTAGACGAATTTGTTTTTATAAATATAAGCACATAAAAAAGAGGTTAGTCTGACCTCTTCCTTAACTTATATTGTTACCTAACCAACCGTTATAACCCTTCACACAAAAATCACTGTCTGAGTAGATGACATCACCATCCTGCGCATACTCTAAACCTTCGATTAAGGCCATTAGCTCTAATTCTGCATTGGTAGTACTGCGTCTGATAGTGATGCTATCTTGATACTCTACCTCACCGTGCTCATTAAAGGCTGCAATACCAATCCCACCCTGTGTGCATCCGTGTTGATTGTTCGGTGCCGCGCCAATGTAAATTGAATAACTCATTTTATTTCTCTCTCTAATTGAAAAGGGAGCCTTCGTGGGCTCCCTGTTGATGTGGTCAGTATGCTTTCTGCTACTTGGATTATTATTGGATCTCTCGTAATCCCAAGCATGATTCCATCCAATCATCAATCTCACCATCAACCCAAGCAACAGCTCTATCTCCAAGATTGACTGATAATGGAAAGTTACCGTTATTCATTTTTCGGTAAATCGCTGAACGACTTAAAGCAGTTTTTTCCATCACTTCTTTTAACTTTAGAAATCTCATTGGGAATGGTCTCCTGTATTTTGTATATACCCATGAGAAAAGTCACCACTGTAAAAAAGTACGTTACCTCATCATCACTGCTTTATGTTCGGTACTCAAAGCACTACAAACTCAGCCTAACCTTCTTCTTACTTTTGCCATCTGCCTTAAGTAAAAAGTCCCTCAGGGGCGAGAGCGCCCCTTCCCCTGCACATCAAAGTTAACCATCACCAATCAACCTACCAGTATCTGGTCTGAATCAGGTACTGGATATATGTTATAAAAAAACCGTTTATCTTCGGCTAGTTCCAAAGTTCTTATTTCTACTCCCGTATTCTTTTGTTCTTACTTTTGCAAAGTAGCTAATCCTGTAAAACAACCGTTCTAACTCACTATCAAATTGATCAGAATCTCGCTTCAGGTAATACGTAGGGTTCTTCGGAAAATTAACTAAAAATGAAGACTCTTCCACATCTATATCAAGAGCGGTTGCCCATGCCTTTTTAATCATGTGAGAGAGGTTGCCGCTGCTTTGATAACTGCCAAGAAAGGCATAGCTATCTTTGTTGAAGAATAAAACCATATGGTAGTGTTGATTCAATGCGGTATCTTTTTCTTTCACCCATGCATAACGGACGTTGCATTTGTGGACTCGCTTACCGCTTCTTTTTTTTCGTTTAGAGTCAGCTTCTATTTGAGAGATCAGTGATGCAATAAACTCAGAGATCATTAATGAGTTAGAACCAGCCAAATATGAGCCAATTCTTAAGTCAACTCGTACTGCCGTTGTTCGAGGGTGGTCTTCTAGTGCCTTGTCTATGGTTTCGTACATTCTAGATAGGTAATTGACGATGACCCCTTCATTGCATTGCATTATCCGTAATCCATTAAAGCTTCTTTTGTTCGTTATCCCTAGATTTCGATTTCGTTTGTGTCTCTTGTTCATTGTCTATACCTCTATGTTGTTTTGACATAGGTATTGGTGACAATGTTATTTTTAATGGTGTTACTAAATATACATACTAGACAAACCGACATCAGAGATTTATGAATCGGCTGAGCCTATAATGTCCCAGAGAACTTTCAATCGCATTACTGCTTACCATTCATAAAAGTACCTTACAAAGCACAAAAACTGATGATAATGGCAAAACATTCAACTCTGATATAAAATGAATTTTGCATAACTTTGCATTTCTGATATAACTACTCATATGAGATAATGACTAACGTTATTTTTTACAGGATAATACGTAGAGCATTACTAAGAGTACTGATTCTTTCTATGCTGTTGAAGTTAGAACAAGAATAAATTTTTCCATTAGCTCTTTCACCACCAACGTAAACTTCTGAAGTGTATTTTTTAGAAGAAGTGGCATACAACAAAAGACGGCGACTATATCGCCGACACAATTCCGACGCACCACCGACATATTTCAGTCACAATACATACAAATCCCCGTCGTTAAACCGATCATTTTCTGATAACTTAACTTAATCATTTTAATAATGGCATTTAGATAGACATGAGTTACTCTAGCTTCAAAGCATACTCTAACGACACCGAAAGAAACCTTAGAACTTACATAAGGTATTTGAATAAAAATTCAGATAAAGGCAATGTTACGGCAGCCGAAAATTTACATAATCTGGACAAGAAAAAGCTCAAAAACATTTTCGTAGAAGAAATTGCTAAAAGGCTAAACATCAAGAATGGTGACTTAACAGAAGGAAGACTCGACTGTGACGATAAAGCCGAACTTGCAGAAATATTGTAAGCGCGTCATAAACCCCACATTCTAATCATCCTCAGTCCGCCATAAGATCAAATCTCCAACTACAAGGAGATTTGAAATGGCAAAACGGCGCACCAACAAAGAATGGCAAACCTTGTTCGAGCAATACCAATCCAGTCATCTATCACAACGGGTCTTCTGTGAGCGTAATGGGTTAAGTCTTTCTACTTTTTATGCCAAGCGCCAGCAGTTACAAAC
>NZ_JAKJSY010000109.1:0-10117 GCF_050337445.1 Vibrio minamisatsumaniensis
GGTACTCTGATTACGAAAGGCGAGGGTATTGTTTATTATTAATATTATCGAAAGATAATCACCACTAATATAAACATTGGGTTAAAGCCTCTTATTTAATAACGAGGCTTTTTTATTAGGGCCATATTAGTGCTAAACGGAATAAATATTCATAAAATTACTTGATTTATTACATTTAATTTTGGCAACTGCTTATTTCAAGACACAGTTTTGGTAACGCAAGCGGCGAGTATTTGCGTTTACATCAGTGAATCTACATGGACTCATTCGCATCCACTTGATGCTCAGGCATCGCATCGATAAAGGCGGGTAACTGGTTACACGCGTCAACAATCGAATTAATCAACGGATACGGCGACATATCAACGCCAAAGCGCAGCGCGTTATACACCTGTGGCACCAAGCAGATATCGACAATGCATGGGGAATCGGTGAGGCTATAAACGGAATCACCGTGTGTTTGACGATGCTTAGAAAGCTTCTCTTCTAATGCCGAAAAACCTTGGCTCATCCAATAGTGAAGCCAGTCTATTTTCGCCTCTTGCTCACACGACAACTCTCGCTCCAAATACTGCAACACACGCAGGTTATTGAGAGGGTGGATCTCTATCGCAATATCCTGAGCCATTGCCAACGCTTGATAGCGCAGTGGTGTTTGATCTGGAATCAACAAGGTGTCTGGGCTGCTCTCACACATATAGTGTTCATCTAGATATTGAAGAATAACCAACGACTGATTGAGTTGAACTTCACCATCCACTAGCACAGGCACTAATTCACTGGCGTTGAGCTCGCGATATTGTGGATCATGCTGCTCGCCGCCATTACGCAGAAAATGCACCGATTTAGACTCATAGTTAATCTGCTTCAAGTTTAACCCAATACGTACCCGATAGGCTGCCGAAGAGCGCCAGTAACCGTAGAGTGTCATGTTCTTATTCATACAATGATCTCGCTTGAGCTGAATCTCTATAATATGGACTATAACACTCGATATTGACTCACTTTTTGGTCAATCGCACCAAAAATCGAGCCACCGGCTGCATCGAACATCTCTAGTCGAATCGAATCACCAAACGACATAAAATGGGTCGACGGCTTACCATCGCGAATCGTCTCTATCATTCGTACTTCAGCAATGCATGAATAGCCCACGCCACCTTCAGCAATTGAGGTGCCATAATCAGTGCCCTGCTTATTCGATACCGTGCCTGAACCGATGATCGTACCTGCTGATAATGGTCGAGTCTTCGCGGCATGCACAACTAGTTCGGCAAAATTGAAAGTCATATCGACGCCCGCATTCGGACAACCAAAAGGCTGGTCATTGTAGGTCGATATCAGCGGTAAATGCACCTTGCTCCCTTTCCATTGTTCACCAAGCTCATCAGGTGTTACCGCAACCGGAGAGAACGCCGAAGAGGGCTTAGACTGAAAGAAGCCAAACCCTTTAGCAAGTTCAGCCGGAATCAAGCCACGCAAAGACACATCGTTCACCAACATCAACAGGCGAATCGACTCGTGCGCTTGTTTAGCACTGGCACCCATCGGTACATCACCGGTGACAATCGCGACTTCTCCTTCGAAATCGATGCCCCATTCGTCGCTGGCAAATTCGATGTTGTCACGAGGGCCGATAAACGCGTCGGAACCGCCTTGATACATGAGTGGATCGACCCAGAAGCTTTCTGGCATTTCAGCACCACGCGCTTTACGCACCAACTCAACGTGGTTGACATACGCGCTGCCATCCGCCCATTGATAAGCGCGTGGCAGAGGCGATTCACAATATTGAGAAGCAAACACTTCACTGCCCGTCACATGCCCGTTATTAAGCGAGGTGTATAACTCTTGTAACTGAGGCGCAACGCTGTCCCAGTTATCCAAGGCTACCTGCATGGTTGGCGCCAGATGCATCGCGTGGAAAATCTCCGTCGCTGGCACGCACTGTTTGAGATCTTTACTCACGACCATCAATAGACCATCGCGAGTACCATTTTTCTTGGTTGCTAATTTCATCCTTGTTGCCCCTTACTTCTCTTGCCAACTGTAGACATATTCTTTGTTCTCAACGCTATCGAGTTCATCAGAGAACTGCAGCGCGTGGCGAGTATCGATCATCACCGCGACTTCATCGGTGAACTTTTTCTTATGCGCTTGTCCAGCCTTAAAGGCTTTTGGGTGAGGGCCATGCGTAAACCCAGCAGGATGAAAGGTCACCATGCCCGCTTCAATGTTATCGCGACTGAAAAAGTCACCAGCGTGATAGAACAGCACTTCATCGTAATCATCGTTGTTGTGGTAGAACGGCACTTTCAATGCGCCTGGATCGCTCTCAATTGGGCGTGGCACAAAGGTACACACCACAAAGCCTGCGCCAACAAACGTCGTATGCGCAGAAGGTGGCAAGTGGTAGCGATGTGACATCAGCGGTCTGATATCGCGCCAATTCACTTTCACCGCGGCCAAATCACCATGCCAGCCAATTGCATCCAATGGATTGAACGGATAGGTGATGACACTGACTTTGTCGTGGCGCTTCACCTGAACCTGAGTTTGAGTTTCTGAGTACTGAGCACGGAATTGGTCATTAATAGAAGGAATCTCAAGAACCGCCGGGTCAAACACCGCGTGATTGCCGACCATGCCTTTCTCTGGCAAGGAGTAAGCCGCGTCGGTGTTCTCAATCATCAAGATGAACATCGGCTCACTTGGCTCCAAGCGCCAATTGGTCGAGCGCGGAATCATCACGTAATCCCCTTCACTCACCTCTAAATGACCATAGTCGCAGTAGAGATCAGCCCTACCTTGGTGAATGAACAACAGCTCATCACCGTCAGAGTTACGCACTAAAAAATCCATCTTCTCATTCATGCGCCATACACGAATTTTGCAGTCCGCATTGTGTAAAAGGTGAGGCACAGCCCAAGGGGTTATCTGGCTGGCTTTTTCCACCAGCGTAAAATCAAAAGCGCGAGGACGCAGATCGCCCTCCCACTCCGACCAACCTGTAGGGGCATGTTGGTGATGAAAATGAGCGGCAGGGCCGAAGAAACCACTTCGACCGGCTTCTCGCTCATAAATTGCCTCTGCGGGAAAATCGGCATGCGCTTGTTTAGAGCACACCCCCTCCCGATGAGGAAACGAGATCCATTTATGCATCGTCTAATACTCCTCGACGAATCTGGTCCTCTTCAATCGATTCAAATAGCGCCTTGAAGTTACCTTCACCAAAGCCTTCGTTGCCTTTACGCTGAATGATTTCAAAGAACACAGGCCCAATTACCGTCTGTGTGAAAATTTGCAGCAAGATGCCGTCTTTGGTCGGCGCGCCATCAATCAGAACCCGTAAGTCGCGCAGCAAATCGGTGTCTTCACCATGGCCTTTTACACGCTCGTCGACTTTCTCGTAATAGGTATCTGGAGTTGGCATAAAGTCCATGCCGCGATCACGCAGGATTTTCACCGTTTTGTAGATGTCATCCGTTGCGAGCGCGATGTGTTGGATACCTTCACCGTTGTATTCGCGAATGAACTCTTCGATTTGTGATTTGTCGTCTGAAGACTCATTGATAGGGATGCGGATTTTGCCACACGGTGAGGTCATGGCGCGGCTTACAAGGCCTGTCAGCTTACCTTCAATGTCGAAGTAGCGAATCTCACGGAAGTTGCCGATACGCTCATAAAACCCAGACCACACGTCCATATTGCCTTGCTTCACGTTGTGCGTGAGATGGTCGATTTCATACAAGCCAACATTGGCTTCGGCCATACGCTGTTCCGCATCATCATAGAATCGGAAATCGACGTCATAGATGCTCTGCTTGCCATAGCGATCCACAAAATAGAGCAGGCTTTCACCGATGCCGTAAATGGCAGGAATGCTCAGCTCCATCGGCCCTATTTCTGTTTTGTACTCTTCACCACCGCCCTTGAATGCTTGCTCCATGGCCGTCATTGCATCATTAACACGAAACGCCATGCCACACACGGATGGCCCATGCACCTTGGCGAACGCTTCCGCTTGGCTGTGTGGTTGTTCATTAACGATAAAGTTGATGTCACCTTGTCGATACAGCCAAGCCTCTTTTGAGCGGTGCTTGGCAATCTCAGCAAAACCCAGTGACACAAACAGCGCTTTAAGTTGCTCAATTCCCTTGTGGTCAACAGCGGTGTATTCAACAAACTCGAATCCATCCGTGCCAAGCGGGTTGTATGACTCCACCATGAACTGTCTCCTTGTACCTATTGGTTTTGTGTTACGTGATTTATGTCCTTAATTAAATTTGGCCCACAAGCGGAAAGATTGGAATGGATGGAAGGAAATGGGCAATAACGCTAAAAACCCGTTAAGTTGTAAAATATTTGTTACACAGAAAGTCTCACAACAACAAAATGAGAGCTATCAAGGGATTGAAAGAGGATGGTTTGATTTACAGCAGAGCAGAGATGTTATTGAATTGTTACACACACCCTTTTATCAGCTAAGGTGATAAATCGAATATTAGACTGATGATGCAAAAAAACCGCTGTAGTCAGCGGCTTGATGAATTCTAGAACGAACCTAATTCGAATATAAGATTCGCGTTAATCCCAGTTAAGAATCGACCAATTCGGTTGATCGGCTAACGCTTTCAAACGCGGGCATGGGTTTACCAGATAAGCAAAATCAGCGTGTTCACACAAAGGTAAGTCGTTGATTGAATCTGTATAAAAGTGGATATCTGAGTAGTTGGTTTCTTGCTTATCTAACCACTCTTTTAAACGCGTGACTTTACCTTCACGGTAACTTGGTACGCCTGAGATCTGAGACGTAAAACGGCCTTGGTTTTCAATCAAATCAATACCAAGTGCGTTCTCAATACCAATCTTACGGCCGACCGCTTCCACTAAGAAAGTCACGCTGGCAGAGATGATCAACATGTCAATATTGTCTTGCTCTAGCTGCTCTATCAAGAGTTTCGACTGCTTGAATTGTTTAGGCAAAATATGCTGTTCAACACACTCTTCCACCAAGGCAGTCACATGCTCTGTTGGCATATCGGCTAACGGCTGCATGGAAAACGTTAAGTAATCTTCCATGTTCAGTTTGCCTTCCGAATACAGGCCCATTAAGCGCTTGTCTTCTTCGATAAAGTGGGGCGCTGTGGCAATGCCCTTTTCAACCAAGAACGCATTCCAAAGCATCGCTGCATCGGCATTGATCAGCGTTTCGTCCATATCAAATACATACAAAGGTTTGAACATCTTAGGCTCTCACGGGTTGAATTTCGTTAAGGTTAAACAGCAGTTCAAGTTGGCTGCCGTTGGCCAATAATCGTTCAGAAGAACGGTTAAGTAAATCGACGGTTAATTCACACTCATCGACATCCACTTGGTAGCGAATCACGTTACCCAAAAGCTGGTGGTTACGAATGGTGCCCGTTTTCGGCGCGGAGATATGCTCGCCATAGTGTCGGCCTTGCTCTTTCACGTAGATAGATTCAGGGCGAATCGCCACCTTCCACTCGGTTTCAATGTTGAAAAGTTGCTTGGCTTTGTTCGCTTGCACCAGATTGTAGTGGCCCATGAATCCCGCCACGAACTCATTGGCTGGTTGAGTGTAGATCTCTTCAGGTGTGCCTACTTGTACGATCTCGCCTTTATTCATCAAGAAGATGCGGTCAGACATGATCATCGCTTCTTCCTGATCGTGAGTCACGAAGATCGTGGTCAGGTTCATCTCTTTTTGAATATCTCGGATCTGTTGACGCAGGTGCTTTCGGATCTTCGCATCCAGCGCCGAAAGCGGTTCATCAAGTAGCAGAATACGCGGCTTGACCACCAAGGCTCTTGCCAAGGCGACACGCTGACGTTGACCGCCCGATAGCTGATGCGGGTAGAATTTCTCTTTGCCCGTTAAGTCCACCAGCCCAATCACTTTCGCGACTTCGCGCTTAATCTCGTTAGCAGCAAGCTTTTTCATCTTAAGGCCAAACGCAATGTTGCCCTCAACCGTCATGTTCGGGAACAGCGCATAAGATTGAAACACCATGCCGATACCACGCTGTTGCGGCACTTGGTGGGTGATTTCTTCGCCGTTGACCCAGATCTCGCCACCATCAACAGGATTCAGGCCTGCCAAGCTGCGCAGTAGAGTCGATTTACCACAGCCACTTGGGCCAAGCAGCGTGATGAATTCGCCCTTCTCGATGGAAAATTCAATATCTTCAAACACCGTGTTGTCACCAAAGCTTTTGGTGAGGTTTTTCGCATTTACATAGCTCATTATTTTGTTCCCTGGCTGAAACGACTTGCCAACCAAGTCAGTAAGAAAATAAACAGGAAGTACGTCATCACAAGGGCAGACGTGAAGTGGCCGCTGGTTTGACGCATGTTGTATAGGTAGATTTGCAGTGTCTCGTAACGTGTACCGACCAAGATGTTGGCGAACACGAACTCGCCCAATAGGAACGAGAACGACAAGAACAGCGACGCCATTAAGCCTTTCTTAAGGTTTGGCAGAATAATCAACAAGAACGCCTTGGTGGTATTTGCACCGAGCAGATGTGCTGCATCCATCAAGTCATGCAGGTTGATCGCTTCAAAACTGTTGGCAATCGCGCGGTACATAAATGGCAGCGCGATGGTGAAGTAGGTGCCAATCAGGATCCATGGCGTGCCTATCAAAGAAATTTCGCTATCGGCATACAGCTGAAGCAAGCCCACCGATGACACTACTGGCGGTACTGCGAACGGCAATAAGATTAGGATATTCATCATCTTGTCGAGCTTAGGGAAATAGTAAAACACCACGAAAATCGCCGGCAGAACCAACACCACACTCAATGACAGCGCCGCCACACAGATAAACAGTGAACGACCAAAGGCTTGTAAGAAGCGAGGATCGGTCAACAAGTTGATGTACCAATCTAACGTGAAGCCATCCGGCAGGATCGTCGCACCCCATCGAGAAGAGATCGAGTAGATAAAGGTCGCTAAGATCGGGATCATCATGATGCCGACAATCGAATAGACCACGGTTTTATGAAAACGAGTTTTGACGGTATTCATTACTTTCTCTTCCCTGCGTAGCTTTTGCTGATCAGCCATTGGTTAATCACGGTGATGAAGGCCAGCATCGCCATCAGCATTACGGAAATTGCGGCGGCTAGGTTGGGTTCTAGGAACAAGTCACCCGATACCAAGCTCGCGATACGGATCGTAATCACGTTGTAGTTACCCGACGTTAACGCATAGACACTCGCATACGCACCAATCGCGTTAGCAATCAGGATGATGAAGGTACCGAATAAGGCTGGCGATAACACAGGCAGCGCTATTTTGGTCCAGTACTGCCAAGTTTTCGCGCCAAGCAGTGCTGAGGCTGCTTGCCAGTCGTCACTCAAGACATCAAACGCTGGATACAGCAATAAAGCCGCCAATGGGATCTGGAAGTAGATGTAAATCGCCAGTAAGCCCCACTTGCCGTACAAGTCAAAATCACCCAGTAAACCGTACTGCTTGAGCAATAAGGTAATCGCACCATTGGTGCCTAAGATGATGATGAAAGCGAACGACAGAGGCACGCCTGAGAAATTGCTGCTCATGTTGGTGAAAGCAATCACCGCATCGCGGATTTTAGAATCAACGCGGCGCAATGAAGAAACGAGCAGAGTCGCAATCGCTAAGCCAACAATACTCGACCAAATCGACAACCATAAACTGTTACCGAAAGCCTGTATCATGAAGGCAGAATCGAATATTTCAGAATAGTTTTCGAGAGAGAGCTCATCACCATAGAAGAAGCTGTTGATCAGCACCCAAACCATAGGTGCCAGTTGGAACAAGTAGAAAAACAGCGCGAAAGGCGCAAGCCACAAAGCGGGCTTGAAGCGTTGAAACAAAGATTTGGTTTTGGGTTGAAGCGCAGAGCCATCGCTCTGTGTGATGACAGAACTGCTCATAGGGCCAACAATTCCTGAGTGTAAGGTTTATCGTGTTCAAGGTTGAGTAACTGACAGACGCTGCCGCAGATGTCGGTTTGTTTCACTAAACACTCTTGGTGTGTGAACTTATTGCCAATCACAAAAAAAGGCACTTCACGCTCTTCAGGCAGAATGCCACCGTGAGACAAGTCATTGTTCATGCCGTGGTCACTGGTGATGATCACTTGATAACCATCGTCTACCCATTGCTCAAGATAGTTTGATAGGTAGATATCCGCACCACGTGCACTATTACGGTACTGGCGAGAATCCAGCCCGTGCTTATGTCCCATGTCGTCAATGTTCATTGGGTGAATCAACAAGAAATCAGGCTGATGATGGACGCGCAGGTGCTCAGCATCCAAAAACAAAGCTTCATCTGGGTAGTGGTCCCAATGATAGAAACAGCCGTGTTGGATGTTCATGGTTTCATCGTTAGTAAAGCGGTCGCGTACGGCATCAAAGGGCGCTCGGTTATACAGCTCACTCACCCAATGATACGCAGCTGCTGCCGTCACCTTGTTCTGTGACTTCGCCAAGCTAAATACCGACTCGTGATTCGACAAACGCACAATTTGGTTGTTAATGATGCCGCTCTCGACCGGGCGAACACCGGTTAAAATGCACTCATACAGTGGGCGTGACATAGATGGCATTTCACATTGCACCGGGTAAAGCGTGGCACGCAGCTTGTTTTTTTGCGTACTCATGGATTGCGAAGTGCTCTGCTGATTTTGGGAAACGTTGTCGTTACTTTTTATCAAGTCACTGAGTTCTAGAAGGCCATTTAGGTAACCCATGCAATCACGGGCTACCTGATAATTCAGTCCATCTAGAACAACAAGGATAACCTTATTGCTCATGGTCTATTCTCTATTGCTTGTTTCTATAATCCACCTATTGAAGGTAGCGTGTTAAGCGGAATTATTGCTGATGAATCAATACGTTTTCTTGCCATTGACGAGGCAGTTTTCGCGCTGACTTTTCCCATGCTGAGAAGTCAGTTACCGGGTGAACATTGCTGTATTGATCGTTCGAGATCAGCTTATCTTGTACTGATTTAGGCAGTGTGATGTTGCTGCGAATTGGACGCGCATAACCTTCTGCTAGGTTGATTTGACCTTGATCGCTGAAGATATATTCACGAGCCAACTTAGCCGCGTTCGGGTTTTTTGCGTATTTGTTGATGATGGTGGTGTAACCAGAGATCACAGAACCATCTTGTGGAATGCTGACAGTAAAGCGATCATGATCGATCTTGTCGCGGTAGTTCAGTGCATTGAAATCCCACATGATTGCCACTTCCACTTCGCCTTTTTCAAGGTTTGCGATGCTTGGATCGGTGTAAGACAGACGCCCTTGTTTCGCGAGTTCACCAAAGAATTTAATCGCTGGTTTTAGGTTTGATTCGTCACCACCGTTCGCAAATGCAGCCGCTAGAATTGCGTTGTTTGCTTGCGCGGCTACACCTACATCACCGACAGTGACTTTGTAGTCGCCTTTTAAGAGGTCACTCCAAGTTTTAGGTGCATCTTTAACAAGGTTGTTGTTTGAAATGAATGAGATAGTGCCAGTGTAAGCCAACGCCCAGTGGCCATCTTTGTCCTTTGCCCAGTCAGGAATGTCATTCCAAGTGGTCGGTTTGTATGGCTGAGTCACACCTTTCTTCACTGCGACACGAGCAAAGGCAAAACCCACATCACCAATATCCGCAGTTGCGTTTCTTTTCTCTGCTTCAAATTTCGAGATCTCTTGCGCCGAGCTCATGTCAGTATCCTGATGTTTCAAACCGTAGCTTGCTTTTAGGTCTGTCCATGTGCCTTTCCAGTTTGCCCAGCTGTCTGGCATGCCCACGCTGTAAACCGCCCCCTCTTTTTGAGCAGCCTTGACCAGTGATTGAACCGGCGACGTTGTCGCCTGAGCGGCCTACGGCCGAAAACAAAGAGACTCATCCTACTAGGTCGTTTTACATGAATCGTTTATCCTATAGGTCATGCATCCGAATAAGCCCATCAAACAACTCTTCAATGCCAACGATAATTGGCTAAACTACCTCAATAAACATCGGAAAACGCTCCGAACCGTCGTCATTGAAAATGTCACCAAGATGCTCGCTTGCAGTACCGCCGCTTTTGGCTCTAAAGAGTATC